>CAUPOD010000256.1:0-4678 GCA_963512745.1 uncultured Burkholderia sp.
GGATGAACAGCGTGGCCTGCGACGGGTCGATGCCCGATGCGAGCCAGTCCACGAGCACGTCCCACGTGTTCTGCTCGATCACTTCCGGCGTTTCGTAGTGCGTCGTCAGCGCATGCCAGTCGGCCACCCCGAAGAAGCACGGGTATTCGGACTGCAGCCGCACCCAGTTCATCAGCACACCGTGGAAGTGGCCGAGGTGCAGGCGCCCGGTGGGGCGCATGGCGGAAAAAATACGATCGGGGAACATGGTGTTATGTGTCGGAACTTAACCGAGAGAAGCAAAAAAATGGGCGATGCCGTCGAACAGCGGCACGAACGGCATCAGGCTCAGCGAGATCAGCACGTAGCCGACGTGAGCCAGCGGGCGCAGCCAATAGGTCGTCAGTAGACCGGTAACGACCAGCAGCAGCACGATCAGAAAGCCGTACGGCTCGATACGCGAAAGCGTGTAGCTCTGCCGCGGCGGCAACAGCGCGGCCAGCACGCGGCCGCCGTCGAGCGGCGGCAGCGGAAACAGATTCAGCGCGGCCAGCACGAGATTCACGCCGACGCCGGCCGCGGCCATGCGCGTGAAGAACGGCTCGCTGACCTCGCCCGCGGAGAGCCCCACGGCGACAAGGCCCCACACGAAGGCCTGCAGCAGATTGCAGAGCGGGCCCGCGAGCGACACCGCGAGGCCGCCCCAACGCGGATTGCGCAGGTTGCCGAAATTGACGGGCACCGGTTTCGCGTAGCCGAACAGGAACGCGCCGCTCGTCAGGAAATACAGCAGCAGCGGCATCGCGATCGTGCCGATCGGATCGATGTGGCGCATCGGATTGAACGACGCGCGTCCCATCGCATATGCAGTGTTGTCGCCGAGCAGGCGCGCGACGTAGCCGTGGGCCGCCTCATGCAGCGTGATCGCGAAGATCACGGGCAATGCGTAGACGGTGATGGTCTGTATCAGGGAAGCATCCATAGCGCGCTATTGTAACAAGGGGCGGGAGGGGAACCGGGGCGGTATGCCGGTACGGCAAGCCGATCGGGCATCAAGCTTCGTCGAGGCCGAACGGCGCGAGCGGGCCGCGGCCCGCGCGCACGAGCTGCGGCTCGCTGCCCGTCAGGTCGATCACCGTGGACGGCTCGCGCGGACACGCGCCGCCGTCGATCACGAGGTCCACGCGCTTTTCGAGGCGCGCGCGGATCTCGTCGGGATCGTTGAGCGGCTCGTCGTCGGACGGCAGCATCAGCGTGCTGCCGAGCAGCGGCTGGCCGAGCGCTTCGAGCAACGCGAGCGTGATCGCATGATCGGGCACGCGCAGGCCGATGGTCTTGCGCGACGGATGCGAGAGCCGGCGCGGCACTTCCTTGGTGGCCTGCAGCACGAACACGTACGGCCCCGGCGTGACGGATTTGAGCAAACGGTACTGGCGGTTGTCGACGACCGCGAAATTGGCGAGCTCGGACAGGTCGCGCACGAGCAGCGTGAGCAGGCGCTTGTCGTCGAGCCCGCGAATCGCGCGGATGCGCTCCACGGCGGCCTTGTCGTCGAGATGGCACGCGAGCGCGTAGCTCGAATCGGTCGGCAGCGCGATCACGCCGCCCTGATTGAGGATCTGCACGGCCTGCTGAATCAGGCGCGGCTGCGGATTGTCGGGATGAATTCGGAAGAACTGGGACATGGAAGCGGGTGGGCTCGCCGGGCCGCGCGCGGCACGTTCGAGCCGCCGCGCGCGCCTGGGCTCAGAGCCAGCGCTCCCAGACCGGTTTCAGATCGGACGGCAGCGGCGGCAGGCTGCCGAGCGGCGCGCCGTCTTCGAGGCTGTGGAAATCGGAACCGCACGATGCCTCGAAACCGTAGCGGCGTGCGACGTCCGCGTATTCGCGGTACTGGTCGGGGGTATGGCTACCCGTGACGACCTCGATCGCCTTGCCGCCGCGCTCGATGAATTCGTCGAAGAACGCGCCGTATTCGAGCGGCGTGAAGTTGTAGCGGCCCGGATGCGCGACCACGGCCTCGCCGCCCGCCTGCTGGATCCAGCTCAGCGCGTCGCCGAGCTTGGCCCAGCGGTGCGGCACGAAGCCGGGCTTGCCGTCGCCGAGATAGCGTTCGAACACGTCCGACGTGCTCGATGCGTAGCCGGCCTCGACCAGGAAGCGCGCGAAGTGCGTGCGCGAGATCAGATCGGGATTCGACACGTATTTGAGCGCGCCTTCGTAGGCGCCGGGAATGCCGAGCTTGGCCAATTCCTCGGCGATTTCGAGCGCGCGCGGGCCGCGGCCGTGACGCATGCGATGCAGGCTCTCGGCCAGAACGGCGTTGTCGGGATCGACGTTGAGGCCGACGATGTGCACGGTGCGCTCGGCCCAGGTGACCGAAATTTCGACGCCGGTCAGATACCGCATGCCGCAGGCCTCGGCCGCCTCGCGCGCGGCGTGCTGGCCGCCGAGCGCGTCGTGATCGGTCAGCGACCAGAGCGTGACGCCGCCCGCGTGCGCGCGGCGCGCCACGTCGGCGGGCTCGAAGCGTCCGTCGGAAACGGTGGAATGGCAGTGGAGATCGGCTTTCATCGTATTTACCCGTAGTGCCCTCATTCTACTGGAATGCGGCGCGCCCACGACGCCGATTGCCGGCGATTCGCCGCACGTTCACGCGCAGAACGCCTCGATCAGGGCCGCGACCTGCTCGGGCTGGTCGTGATGCACCATGTGGCCCGCGTCCTCGATCATTTTCTCGCGCCAATCGTGGAAGGCCCGGAAACGCGCCTTGAACTCGGGAATCGGCACCGCGCCGGCCAGCGCCGCGAGCGTCGGCGAATTGACGGCCTCGACGTGCAGCACCTTGGCGCGCGCCTGCGCCCAGACCGCCATGACCTCGTCGAGGCGGTACAGCTGCGGGCCGGCCATCTTGTGCGCGGGGTCGGCGAGCAGGCGGTAGCGCCCGTCGGCGTCGCGCCTCGACCAATGCTCGGCCAGGAACGCCGCGCGCGGCGCATCGAGGCGCGGATTGGTCTTGATCAGCCGCGCGGCGACGGCGTCGAGCGACGCATAGGACTTCAGCTCGGGCGGCGCCTTCAATTCGTCGAGCCAGCGGCCCAAGCGCTTGGGCGCGTGCGTGGGCGGCGTGTCAGCCAGGCCGAAGCCTTCGAGATCGACGACGCGGCGCACGCGCTCGGGGCGCGCGCCCGCATAGGCCATGACGAGGTTCGCGCCGAGGCTGTGGCCGACCAGATTGACTCGGCCCTCGGGCGTGTAATGATCGATCAGTGCTTCGAGATCGCCGAGATAATCCTGGAACCAGTAGTTGCCGCCGCCCGCCTCGGCCACGGGCCAATCGGACAGTCCGAAGCCGCGCAGGTCGGGCGCGATGACTTGCCAATCGCCGCCGAGCGCGTCGACTACGAATTGAAACGAGGCGGCCACGTCCATCCAGCCGTGCACCATGTAGAGCACGTGCGCGCCGGGGCACCCCGAGCGGGTATGCCCCCAGCGGGTATGCCCCCAGCGGCGAACATGCAGCTTGACGCCGCGGACGGTCAGATAGTCGGATACGGATGGCGCGAGCTGCATCGAAGCCGCCTTGAAAAAAAGAATGATCGTTCGATTATATTTAGATAGCACGCCGCCAGGCTAGGGCACGCTGGAAGATTTGTTCTAAGCCGTTTTGGCCGAATACTCACGGAGCCGAGCCGTTTCAATGCACGAATATCGACTAAATCTGGGACTGGCAATGGACCTGGCGCTGCACGCGGCAAGCGGATCGGTCGAGCCGCATGCGCCGTATTTGACGGTGCGCACGCCCGACGCGCCCGATTATTTCTTCGGCAATCTGCTGGTGTTGCCGGCACGGCCCGCGGCCGCCGACCTGCCGCAGTTGGAACACGATTTCGCACGCCTAATCGGCGTGCCGCCGCGCATCGCCCATCGTACCTTCACGTGGCCGGAAAACGGCGACGGCGAAGTCGATCTCGCCGCGTTCGCGGCGCACGGTTACGAAACCACCGTCTGCCGCGTATTGGCCGCGCATCCGCGCGAGGTCCGGGCGTCGGCCGTCGACGCGTCGCTCGAGATTCGGCCGTTCGCCGCCGAGCGCGACTGGGACGACTGGCTGCAGTTGCAGCAGGCCGATATGGCCACGCCGGACGAACCCTCGACGCAGCGCTTTCTCGCCTATCAGCAGGCGGCCCATCGACAACTGATCGCGCGCGGGCTCGGCGATTGGTGGGGCGCGTTCACGGACGGCGAACTCGTCGGCTGCCTCGGACTGTTCTTCCTGGACGGCATCGGCCGCTTTCAATCGATCGTCACGGCCGAGGCGCATCGCAACCGCAACGTCTGCAAGACGCTGCTCGCCGCCGTTGCCGAGCGCACCGCGGGGCCCGCCGAGCGGCTCGTCGTGGTGGCCGACGAGGCCTATCACGCGGGTGCGATCTACGAGAAGATGGGGTTCCGGCCGCAGGGGCGCATGGCTAGTTTGTGCCGGACGCCAGCGCCTCCAACGCCTCCAGTTCCGCCTCGTTGAACCCCGCCGCGCGGCGCGCGTCGAGGTTGAACGGTCCGCGCAAGCGCGGCGCATGGTACTGCTCGGCCAATTGCGCATAGGCGGCGAGCGGCTCGCGCCCGGCCCGTTCGCACAGGTATGCGAACCAGCGGTTACCGATGCGAACATGCCCCACCTCGTCACGCAGGATGATGT
>CAUPOD010000257.1:0-4669 GCA_963512745.1 uncultured Burkholderia sp.
CCTGCCTGCCGCGCCACGTGCCGCGCGGCATCGAATTCCCGCTCGACCCGGCCGACTGCGCGGGCGACGCGCGCCGCCGCGTCGCCTGGCTCGACGCCGCATGACGCGCCGGCAGCCCACGCCGCCAGAATAATCAGGAGATACCTCATGACTTTGCCTCTCGACGTCGTCACCTATGGCGAAGCGATGACGATGTTCGTCGCGACCGAGCCGGGCCCGCTCGCACGGGCCGCGCAATTCGTGCGCCGCGTCGCGGGCGCGGACCTGAACGTCGCGACGGGTCTTGCGCGCCTCGGCTTCAAGGTGGGCTGGATGAGCCGCGTCGGCGACGATTCGTTCGGCCGCTTCGTGCTCGACACGCTCGCGCGCGAGGGCATCGACGGGGCCTGCGTGACGGTCGACGCGCGCTATCCCACGGGCTTTCAGCTCAAGTCGCGCGCCGACGACGGCAGCGATCCCGTCGTCGAATATTTCCGCAAGGGTTCGGCGGCGAGCCATCTGTCGTTGGCCGATTACGTCGCCGACTACGTGCTCGGCGCGCGCCATCTGCATCTGACCGGCGTGGCGCCCGCGATCTCGGCGACGTCGTGCGAACTCGCGTTCCATCTCGCGCAGGAAATGCGCGCGGCCGGCCGCACCATCACGTTCGATCCGAACCTGCGGCCGACGCTGTGGCCGTCCGAGAGCGCCATGGTCAGCACGCTCAACGCGCTGGCCGCGCGTGCCGACTGGGTGCTGCCGGGCCTCGCGGAAGGGCGCCGCCTAACGGGCTGCGATACGCCGGCCGAGATCGCCGCGTTCTACCTGCAGCAGGGCGCGCGCGGCGTGGTGATCAAGCTCGGCGAAACGGGCGCGTACTTCAAGACCGCCGACGGCCGGGAAGGCACGGTCGCGGGCGAGCCCGTCGCGCGCGTCGTCGATACGGTCGGCGCCGGGGACGGCTTCGCGGTGGGCGTGATCAGCGCGCTGCTCGAAGGGCGTTCCATGGAACAGGCCGTGGCGCGCGGCAACCGCATCGGCGCGCTGGCGATTCAGGTGATCGGCGACTCGGAAGGGCTGCCGACGCGCGCGGAACTCGACCGCCTCGAACAGGCCGCCGAACAGCCCGCGCATTCGTAACGTTTTTTTTCATCGTGCCGCCCAACGAGCACGAGCCGCAAGACCCCCGCGCTATCCGCGCAAGGAGACATTCTCATGGCAGACACGCTCGCAGCACGACGCTGGTGGATCATCATCCCGATCGTCTTCATCACCTATAGCCTTGCCTACCTCGACCGCGCGAACTACGGCTTCGCGGCCGCGGCCGGCATCAATCAGGACCTCGGCATCAGCAAAGGGTTGTCGTCGCTGATCGGCGCGCTGTTCTTCCTCGGCTATTTCTTCTTCCAGCTGCCCGGCGCGATCTACGCGGAACGGCGCAGCGTCAAGCGTCTCGTGTTCGTGTGCCTGCTGTTGTGGGGCGGTTGCGCAGCGCTGACGGGCGTGGTCAGCAATATCCCGTCGCTGATGGCGATTCGCTTCGTGCTCGGCGTAGTCGAGGCGGCCGTGATGCCGTCGATGCTGATCTACATCAGCAACTGGTTCACGAAGCGCGAACGCTCGCGCGCCAACACGTTCCTGATTCTCGGCAATCCCGTCACGGTGCTGTGGATGTCGGTGGTGTCGGGCTATCTGATTCACGCGTACGGCTGGCGCAACATGTTCGTCGCCGAAGGCGTGCCCGCGATGGTGTGGGCGATCTGCTGGTGGTTCCTCGTCAAGGACAAGCCCGCGCAGGCGACCTGGCTCTCGGATCAGGAAAAGCGCGCGCTGCACGACGCGCTCGCGGCCGAGCAGGCCGGCATCAAGCCCGTGCGCAACTACGGCGAGGCCTTCCGTTCGCCCGCGGTGATGAAGCTGTGCGCGCAGTATTTCTGCTGGAGCATCGGCGTGTACGGTTTCGTGCTGTGGCTGCCGTCGATCGTCAAGAACGGCAGCGCGCTCGGCATGGTTGCGACGGGCTGGCTGTCGGCGCTGCCGTATCTGGCGGCGACCATCGCGATGCTCGGCGCGTCGTGGGCATCCGACAAGCTCGGCTCGCGCCGCGCGTTCGTGTGGCCGTTCCTGCTGATCGGCGCGGCGGCGTTCGCGGCGTCGTACGCCCTGGGCTCGTCGCATTTCTGGATTTCATACGCGCTGCTGGTGGTCGCGGGCGCGGCGATGTACGCTCCGTACGGCCCGTTCTTCGCGATCGTGCCGGAACTGCTGCCGCGCAACGTGGCCGGCGGCGCGATGGCGCTGATCAACGGCATGGGCGCGCTCGGCTCGTTCGTCGGCTCGTACGTGGTCGGCTATCTGAACGGCGCGACCGGCTCGCCCACGCTATCGTATGCGTTCATGAGCGCCGCGCTGATCCTGTCGGTGGTGCTCACGCTATCCGTCAAACCGCAAGGCGACGCGCGCGCGCTGGCCGCCTCGCTCCAAGGAAAATGAAACATGAAGCCTCGTATCGTCGCTTATAAACCGCTGCCCGACGACGTCCTCGCGTATCTGCGCGAACACGCCGACGTGGTGCAGGCGGACGGCGCCGACGCGCTCGCGCAGGCGCTGCCCGGCGCGGACGGCGCGATAGGCGCGAGCTTCAAGATCTCGTCCGCGTTGCTCGACACCGCGCCGCGCCTGAAGGCGTGGTCCACGATCTCGGTCGGCTACGACAACTTCGACGTGCCCGACCTCACGCGCCGCGGCATCGTGCTCGCGCATACGCCGGACGTGCTCACGGAATCGACGGCCGACACGGTGTTCTCGCTGATCCTCGCGTCGGCGCGGCGCGTGGTCGAGCTCGCAGAGTGGGTCAAGGCCGGCAACTGGCACGCGAGCATCGGCCCCGATTTGTACGGCACCGACGTGCAGGGCAAGACGCTCGGGATCGTCGGGCTCGGGCGCATCGGCGCGGCCGTGGGGCGCCCCGCCCCGCTCCGGGTACCCAATCCCCTGCTTTATTAGAACCCCAACCCCCAACCCGCCCCCCAGGCCCAATAAGGCGCCGGGGGCGCGTCGCTCGACGAGCTGCTCGCGCAGTCCGATTTCGTGTGCCTGCAAGTGCCGCTCGCGCCCGAGACGCGTCACCTGATCGGCGCGGCCGAACTCGCGAAGATGAAGCCCGGCGCGATCCTGATCAACGCGTCGCGCGGACCGGTGGTCGATCAGGCTGCGCTGATCGAGGCGCTCGAAGCGGGCCCCATTCGCGGCGCGGGGCTCGACGTGTTCGAGAAGGAGCCGCTGCCGGCCGATTCGCCGCTGCTGCGCATGAAGAACGTCGTGGCGCTGCCGCACATCGGTTCGGCCACGCACGAGACGCGCCATGCGATGGCGCGCTGCGCGGCCGAGAATCTGGTCGCCGCGCTGGCGGGCACGCTGCGCGTCAATCTCGTCAACCCCGAGGCGCTGCGGGTGCCGCACGCGGCCGGGGCGTAACCGCGATGAGCGAAGCGCTCGTGCCGCCGGCGCGTCCGGCCACGATCAGCGACGTCGCGCGTGCCGCAGGCACGGGCAAGACCAGCGTATCGCGTTATCTGAACGGAGAGACGCACGTGCTGTCGGCCGATCTGCGGCAGCGCATCGAGGCCGCGATCGCGCAGCTCGATTACCGCCCGAACCAGATGGCGCGCGGCCTCAAGCGCGGGCGCAACCGCCTGCTCGGCTTGCTCGCGGCCGACCTGACCAATCCGTTCACGGTCGAGGTGCTGCAGGGCGTCGAGGCCGCGTGCCGCGATCTCGGCTACATGCCGCTGATCTGCCACGCGGCGAATCAGGTCGAGATGGAGAGCCGCTATTTGCAGCTGCTCACCACGTATCGCGTCGAGGGCATGATCGTGAACGCGCTCGGCGTCGAGGAGAAGATGCTGCATCCGCTGCGCGGCGGCGGGATTCCGGCCGTGCTCGTCGACCGTACGGTCGAAGGGTTCGAGGCCGATCTGATCGGGCTCGACAATCAGGCGGCGGTCGAGGCCGGGGTTCGGCATCTGCTCGATCGCGGTTTCGGTTCGATTCATTTCGTCGTGCAGCCGGTCGAGCATGTGAGTTCGCGGCAGCAGCGCGAGGCCGCGTTTCGCGACACGCTTGCGATGCTCGGCAAGCCCGTTACGCCGACGGTCGTGCTCGAACCGGGCGATCCCGATGCGCTCGCGGGCGCGCTGGCCGAGGTGGATGCGCGTCTCGACGCGGCCGCGCGTGCGGGTGGGCGCGCGGCGCTGTTCGCGGCGAATGCGCCTGTCGCGTTGGCGTTGGCGCGCCATTTGCATGCGCGGTTCGGAGTGGGGTGGCAGGCGCATGCGGCGCTACTCTCAATCGACGACCCGGAGTGGGCGGAGTTGATCGGGGTCTCGACGATTCGGCAGCCGACCTATGAAATCGGATATGGGGCGGTTGAGTTTCTGCATGAGCGCATCGATGGGGCGGGGGGCGCGGCGCGGGTTGCGTTGCTGCCTGGGGAGCTGATTGTGCGGGGGGCTACGGGAGGATAAGAGGGGGAGCGCGCCTGGCGGCGCGCGGTTTGTTTTTGAACCCTTCTTGGCTATTGAAAATTTCGGTGGGGGGCGGCGGTTGTCGGTGAACCGAAGGCAAGTTCACGCTTGGGAGGACTGGGTAGGCTGTTTGCTTCCGGTTGCCTCCAGCAAACAGCCTACCC
>CAUPOD010000258.1:0-4661 GCA_963512745.1 uncultured Burkholderia sp.
GGAGAGCCGTGTTCACTCGACGCGACGGCAAGCCCGCCGCCCCCGCCCGCCGCGCGCGCTAGCAGCGCACCCGCCTCGAACCATGGCCGCGGGCGCATCTTCGCGCCGCCGCGCATCGGCCGCCTCTCGCTCACGCCCGGTGAGTCCCATCCATTTGCGGAGACACGCAATGCATATACCCGCCATCCCCCGATCCGAAGCGCCCCCCGCGCGCACCGCGCAACACGCCTACATGCGCACCGTCGCCGCCGTCGCGGCGATTTCCGGCGGCCTGTACGGCTACGACACCGGCATCATCTCGGGCGCGCTGCCGCTGATTGCGCGCGATTTCGGTCTCGACTATCGCGCGCAGGAGCTCGTCGCCGCGGCGATTTTGTTCGGCGCCGTGATCGGTGCGCTGTTCAGCACGCGCATGTCCGCCGCGTTCGGGCGCCGCAAAACCATCACGATCATTTCGGCCGTCTATTCGGTCGGGGTGGTCGCGGCGGCGTGTTCGCCGAACGTCGTGTGGCTCGTGATCGCACGGCTGGTGCTCGGCTTCGCGGTCGGCGGCTCGACGCAGATCGTCCCGACCTATATCGCCGAACTCGCGGAGCCGGCGCGGCGCGGGCGGCTCGTCACCTACTTCAACGTGTCGATCGGTATCGGCATCCTGTGCGCCGCGCTGATAGGCGTCGCGGGCAACGACCTGTTCCCGTGGCGCTGGATGATCGGCATTGCGTTCGCGCCGTCCGTCGTCTTGCTGCTCAGCATGATGAAACTGCCGTATAGCCCGCGGTGGCTGGTCGAGCAGGACCGCGTCGACGAAGCGCATGCCGAACTGGCCAAGGTGCGCGCCTCCGACAAGGCGGTCCGGCGCGAGATCGCCGACATCCGCGACGTCGTGGCCCGGCAGCGCGACGCGACCCATGCCGGCTGGCAGGCGATGCGCGAACGCTGGGTGCGCCCCGCGCTGATCGCGGGGCTCGGCGTGGCGGCATTCACGCAGCTGACCGGCATCGAAATGCTGATTTATTACACGCCCACCTTCCTGCGCGAAGCCGGATTCGGCGCGTCTGCATCGCTGTGGGCGGCGCTGGGCGTCGCGATCACCTACCTCGTCATGACCTTCGTCGGCAAGCTGATCGTCGATCACGTCGGCCGCCGCACGCTCTGCCTCGCCACGCTGCCCGTCGCGGCCGCGAGCCTGGTGCTGCTCGGCGTCTTCTTGCGCACCGGCGCGGCCGGCCATGTGCCGCAACATATCTGGATCGTCGTCTGCCTGATCGCCTTCATGGTCTTCAATGCCGGCGGCATTCAGGTGATCGGCTGGCTGACGGGCGCCGAGATCTATCCGGTCGCGATCCGCAATCAGGCAACCGGCGCGCACGCCGCGATGCTCTGGGGCTCGAACCTTTTGCTCACCGGCACCGCGTTGACCATGACCCGGTGGCTCGGCGTCGACGGCGCGATGTGGGTCTATGCCGGGCTCAACGTGCTCGCTTGGCTGTTCGTCTATTTCGCCGTGCCGGAAACGCGCGGCCGCAGCCTGGAAGACATCGAGCGCGCGCTCAAACAAGGCACCTTCGGTCCGCGCCGCGCGTAAGCGGGCGCCGCCTCCACTTGCATTCAGATAGGATACCGACATGAAACCTTCGCATCCCGCCGCCGTGCCGGCGCGCCACTTGATCGTCAGCGACTGCGACGGCGTGCTCGTCGATAGCGAGGCGATCGCCGCACGCATCATCGTCGAACGGCTCGAACGGCTCTGGGACTCGCGCGACATCGCCGCCGCGGTGGAGCCGATGCTCGGCATGCGCACCAAGGCGCTGCTTCGCGCGGTCGCCGCCAAGCTGGGCCGGCACATCGACTCGGAAACCATCGATTCGATCCGCGAGGAGGTGAAGTCGCGCGCAGTCGAAGCGCCCGAGATTCCGGGCGTGCGCGAAGTCTACGCCGCACTGCCGGTTCGGCTCGCGTGCGCGAGCAACAGCGACCTGAGCTACGTGAGCCGCGTCACCGACCGCATCGGACTGGGCGGCGTATTCGGCGGACGGCTTTTCACGGCCGACCGCGTGGCGCATCCCAAGCCCGCCCCCGACGTGTACCTCGCCGCATCGTCGAGCCTGCACGTCGAACCGGACCATTGCCTCGTAATCGAAGACAGCGTGATAGGCGCGATTGCCGCGATCGAGGCAGGCATGCGGGTGCTCGGCTTCGTCGGCGCCGCACGCGCCCCGGCCGAGCAGGCCGAGAGGCTGCGCAACGCAGGCGCGCTGGAGGTGTTCGACGACATGGCGCAGTTGCCGGCGCTCGTCGCGCGTTGGCTGGACGGGACGTTGGCACCCGCGCCTTCCGTGGCATGACCGTCGCCCCGAGCGCAAGGTCGCAAACCGGGTAGGCGCGCTCGGCTATCCCGCCGCGCCCTTCAGCCACGTCTTGGCGCCTTCGATCGATCGGAAATCGGCAAAGCCGCGCGCCGGCAGCGACGGATAGGCGCGGCTCGCCATGTCGGCAAGCGCGCTGCCCGGGCCCAGCTCGAAAAACGCCGTGGCGCCCGCCTCCACGCAAGCGGCGAGACACGCGGCCCACTCGACCGGCTCGGCGACTTGGCGCGCCAGTTTGTCCAGTCCGGCCGCCACGTCGAGCACGGCTTGGCCGTCTATCCCGGAGATCAGCCGCGTGCCCGCCGGCATGGCGGCTCCCACTCGAACCCGCTCGAGCGCCGCGCGGAAGACGGGGACGGCCGGCGCCAACCGCGATGTGTGAGACGCCACCCGCACGCCCACCGGCGCAACGCGCTGCGCACCGCATCGAGCGGCTTCCGCCGTCAAGGCAGCGAGCTCCGTGCCGGCACCCGCAATCACGAAGGCGTCGTCCGGATTGGCGATCGCGATCGCAACATGGTGCGCCGCGCACAACCGCTCGACGCGCTCGCGAGACAAGCCGCGCACGAACACCATGCCCTCCTCGCCCTGGCTGGCCGCATCCATCGCGCGGGCACGCGCATCGGCCAAGTCGAGCGCGTCGAACGGATCGAGCAGGCCGGCGATGCGCCACGACGCAAGCTCGCCCACGCTGTAACCGGCGATACAGCGCCTGCCCGGCCAGACGGTATCGAACAGCTCGGCCGCGATCAGCGCTTGCAGCGTACACAGTATTTGTGCCGTGCGATTTTCTTCCAGCGCCGCCGGATCTGCATCACGCACGAGGGTCCGGGGGTCTTCGCCCAACAGCCGGCCGGCGTGCGCGAACAACGCGCCGGTTCGCCCCGACTCGCCGGCCAGGTCGAACATTTTCGCGGATTGGCCGCCCTGCCCCGAACACAGAATCGCCAGCGCCATCACCGCGCTCCGCAGGGTTCGAGCGCGTCGACGAACAACGTCATCGCCAACAGGTCCGCCGCGCCGCCCGGACTCAGCCACCTGTCGACAAAAGCACGATGCACATCGCTTGCGTATGCGCGCCAGTCGCATGCTCGCACGCCGCCCCGTTCGACGAAGGCCCGCGCCTCGGACCGGGCAAAACTCAAGCCGGCCGGACCGCCCCGGTGCAGCAGGTTCGTATCGTCGAGCTCGGCCATCAGCGCAAAACATGCGGCGACGCGCGCGGCTTCTGCGTCGTTCGGCAACGCCTGTGCCGCAGATCTCAACGCGGGCAGCCCCACCCGATACACGGTTCTGAAACCGGCCGCCGCCTCGAAACGCGCGCCGCCGGCTCCATAGCGCCGCCGCGCGCGTTCGCCGTGACTGTCCGGCGAGCGCGGACCGGCCAGGATAGCGCGCCCCCAACGCAGCGAAACCTGCTTGCCCAACGTCATGGCGGGTTGCTCCGCGTCCCGTACCGACCGCCTTCCGGCCGCAGCGCACAGAAGGCCGAGACCGAAGATCGCGCCGCGATGCGTGTTGATCCCCGCGGTTTCCGCCAGCATCGCATGTTCCGCGCGCAGGCCGATCTTGCGTAGCACGGCCATGTCCGCGTCGCGCGCGCCCGCGTCGGCCAGTTCCGCGAAATAAGGCCGCAATACGCGGGCGCTGCGTGCGAACGTCGAGGCGTCCATATCCGCATGGCTGCCGTTATCGACATGGCTGACCAGGCCCGGCTTCGGAAACGTTGCGACTTCGAGCAATAGACTGCGCTCGGCCAGCTCGGCGATACGCTCGGCAATACGCGCCAGGCCATCCGGCGACGCGGCGACGCGCGATCGGCTCGCGGATGCCGGGTTCACGAGACAGCTTCCAGGAAACCGGCGGCGGACGTCAACACCGCGCCGGTCGCGGTCTTGACGATGACCTCCGGCGAGTCCGCGCATAACTCCCGCCAGTTGACGCCTGCACCGTCCGCGCGTATCAGCTCTCCGTCGATGCGCATCGGCGCCCACGCGTCCAAGGCCGCGAGTCCGTCCAGCAGCGCCCTCACTTGCGTGTCGGACGCGAGCAGAAACAATGCATCGAGATCGGAAGTGTCCGTCAGATAGGGCTGCTCCGTCAGGGTTTGCCATGCCAGGCTGCCGAACACGAGCGGGCGGGCGCGACAGCGCTCCCCTAATAGCTGCAGCTCGCGCAATACGGGCCGCCACGCGAGCGGAGCGGCATGCGCGGCCTCGCTCGGCGCCGGCGCCTCGCGAACCGCCTTGAGCGCGCCTGGCTCCAGCTGGACCGCGAGACGGCGCTTGCCCGCGG
>CAUPOD010000259.1:0-4660 GCA_963512745.1 uncultured Burkholderia sp.
GCAGCGTCAGGTATTGGGTGCGGCCCGTCGTGACGGGCATCATCTTCAACGAACTCTTGGCCAGCTGCTCGATGCGCGAGGTCTTCGACAGCGCGCTCTGCTGGTACTGCAGCTGCGCGTAGTCCTGCTGGAGCTGATACTCCTCGGCTTGCGCGCGCTGCAGGGCAATGAAGATCTGCCGCTGCTGATTCGTGGCGTTGACGACCGAGAGGGCGCAGGCCAGCAGGATCATCAGCAGCAGGATGTTGAGACGGCTCATGGGGCGATGCGCTCCGCGATGCGCATCACCGCCGACCGGGCACGCGGATTGGCCTCGACCTCGGCCGCGCTCGGAAACACGCGGCCGACGATACGCAGGGGCGGGCTCGGCAGATCGGCCGCGCGCAGCGGCAGGCGGCGGTCCACCTGCGGCGTGCGCGCGTGCGCTTGCATGAAGCGCTTCACGATCCGATCCTCGAGCGAATGAAAGCTGATGACCACCAGCCTGCCCCCCTGCTCCAACAATGACAATGCGGCGTCTAGAACGACCTGCAACTCCGCAAGCTCTTGATTGACGTGAATCCGTATAGCTTGAAAGGTGCGGGTTGCCGGATCCTTGCCCTTCTCACGGGTCTTGACGACGTGAGCCACGATTTCGGCAAGCTCGCGCGTGGTGTCGAGAGGCCCGCGCTCATCGGATTCTGCCCGGCGAGCAACAAGCGCCTTTGCAATCTGAAAAGCAAACCGTTCTTCCCCATAATCGCGTATTACCTCCGTCAGTTCCTGCACTGTCGCCCGAGCCAACCATTGCGCGGCCGACTCGCCGCGCGTCGGATCCATGCGCATATCGAGCGGCCCGTTCGCGCGAAAGCTGAAACCCCGTTCGGGGTCGTCCACCTGCGGCGAAGACACGCCCAAATCCAACAACACACCTGCCACGCGGTCCACGCCGCGCCCGGCCAGCGCCGGCTGCAGCGCCGCGAAACTGTCGTGCACGATCGAGAAGCGCGCATCGGCCGCAGCGACCTGCTCGGCCGTCGCGATCGCCAGCGGATCCTTGTCGAACGCGACCAGCCGGCCCGCATCGCTCAAACGCTCCAGCACCAGCCGGCTATGCCCGCCGCGCCCGAACGTGCCGTCGACATAGATGCCGTCCGGCCGCGTCACGAGCGCGTCGACCGCCTCGTCCAACAGCACCGTGCGATGCTGAAATTCGTGTCCCATCTCGGTGCGCTCCGTCACCGGTCAGAACGTGAAATTCTTCAACGCGTCGGGCATGCCCTGCGCCATCGCAGCCTGCTCCTTCGCGGCGTAGGTCTGCGCGTCCCACAATTCGAAGTGGCTACCCATGCCCAACAACATCACTTCCTTCTCCAGGCCCGCGGCCAGACGCAGCTCGGGCGAAACCAGAATCCGCCCCGAACCGTCGAGTTCGGCATCCATCGCGTTGCCGAGAAAAATCCGGCGCCACCAATGGGCATCCATCGGCAGCGCGGCGATCTTGGCGCGAAACACTTCCCATTCGGGGCGCGGAAACAGCAACAGGCAGCCGTCCGGGTGCTTGGTAACAGTCACCCGTCCGTCTGCCTGCTGTTGCAGCGCTTCGCGATAGCGAGAAGGCACCGACATCCGCCCTTTCGCATCGAGCGTCAGCGCCGACGCCCCTTGGAACACAGTTCGCTCTCCCAATGCGGGGCGTGACGCCCCTCACGTATCGCTGGAAATCCGGTCAAAATCGCCTGGACATCACACAAAAATACACTTCATGACACTATCTCCCACTTTAGAGGAAGGTGCGGGGACGGTCAAGCAAGCGCCTCACTTTTTTGTAGAAATTTGTTAGTTAGAACAAGGACTTAGATACACTTGTTCAAGTAGGCGAAAAGCGAAAAGCGTTATAAATGAATGGCCTACTGCATCTTGTGAAGGTGATACGTGAAAATATCGGCGCCGCACGTTTGCGGCTTGGGCGGGAAAGGGAGGGTGAAAACCAGGTGGGATAAGCGGTGCGGCGGGACGGATGCGGTTGCGCACCGTCCCGCGCGGACATCATAAATAGTAGGCGGTGCGCGTCATCACTTTCGAAGCGGCCTGCATGAGCAGCCGCACGGGCTTGGGCGGGACCGCCCCGCCCGCGTCGAGCGCGGAGCGGCCGTGTTCGGCCTCGTCCGTGCGCATCTGCTCGACGATCGCGCGGGATTCGGCGTCGGCCGCGGGCAATTTGGACAAGTGACTGTCGAGATGTTGCTCGACCTGACGCTCGGTCTCGGCCATGAAACCAAGGCTCGCGCGGTCGCCGAGGCGCCCCGCCACCATGCCGATCGCGAACGCGCCTGCGTACCAGAGCGGATTCAGCAGGCTCGGACGCGAATCGAGCGCATTCAGACGTTGCGCGGTCCAGGCCAGATGGTCTTCTTCCTCGCGCGCCGAATGCTCGAACAAATCCTTGAGTTCGGGCGAGCGCGTGCTGAGCTTCTGCGCCTGATAGAGCGCCTGGGCACACACCTCGCCCACATGATTGACGCGCATCAGCCCGGCCGCATGCTTGCGCTCCTCGGCATTCAGCTCGGCGGCTGCGGGCTCGACCGGTTCCGGAACGGCGCGGCTGGAACGGGTCACCCCCACCAGCGCGCGCAGGCCGCGATCGAATTCGCCAATCATTTCGTCGACAGCCATCTTCCTTCTCTCCCCTCGAGCACGCGTGCCGTTGTGACCGGCCGCCGCCCGAGCATTCGAGTCGGAAGCGGCCGAAACCGCTATTTTAGCGCGAGTCTCAAGCCTTCCCGTCGCGCAACTCGCGGCGCAGAATCTTGCCGACGTTCGTCTTCGGCAGTTCGGTGCGGAACTCGATCAGCTTCGGACGCTTGTAGCCGGTCAGGCGTTCCTTGCAGAACTCGATAAGCGCGGCCTCGGTCAGCGCCGGATCCTTCTTGACCACGAAGATCTTCACGGCTTCGCCCGAATGCTTGTCGGGTACCCCCACCGCCGCGACTTCGAACACGCCCGGATGCGACGCCACCACGTCCTCGATTTCGTTCGGATAGACGTTGAAGCCCGAGACCAGAATCATGTCCTTCTTGCGATCGACGATCTTCGTATAGCCCCGCTCGTCCATCACGCCGACGTCGCCCGATTTGAAGAAGCCATCCGGCCACATCACCTTCGCGGTTTCGTCGGCACGCTGCCAATAGCCGGCCATCACCTGCGGGCCGCGGATGCAGATCTCGCCCGGCTGGCCGAGCGGCACGTCGTTGCCGTCGTCGTCGCGGATCGCAATTTCGGTGGACGGCAGCGGCAGGCCGATCGTGCCGTTGTACTCGGCGGCATTGACGGGGTTGCAGGTTGCGATCGGCGAAGTCTCGGACAGGCCATAGCCTTCGAGAATCGGCGTCTTGGTCTTTTCGAACCAGCGCTTGGCGACGCTCTCCTGCACGGCCATGCCCCCGCCGTTCGACACGACGAGGCGCGAAACGTCGAGCTGGTCGAAGTCGGGATGATTGACGAGCGCGTTGTAGAGCGTATTGACGGCCGGCAGCGACGAGATCGGATACTCCTTCACTTCCTTGATCATGCCCGGCAGGTCGCGCGGATTGGCGATCAGAATCGCCATGCCGCCCAAGCGCAGGGTCAGCAGACCGCAGACGGTGAGCGCGAACACGTGATAGAGCGGCAGCGCGGCGACGCTGATGAACTGTTCGTCGGCGGCAAGCTTATCGCGCGCCGGCTTGAACCAAGCATCGGCTTGCAGCACGTTGGCCAGGATATTCCGGTGCAGCAACGTCGCGCCCTTGGCCACGCCGGTCGTGCCGCCCGTGTACTGCAGGAACGCGATGTCGTCGGGTCCTTGCTTGACGGGCTTCAAGCCCGCGCGGCCGCCTTCGGTCACGGCCGTATTGAAGCGCGTGAACTTCGGCAGGCTCCAGGCCGGTACCATTTTCTTGACGCGCCGGACCACGAAATTGACGAGCATGCCCTTCGGCCCGAGCAGATCGCCCATCGACGCGACGACCACATGCTTGATGCGTGTCTTCGCAATCACGGCCTGCAGCGTGGTCGCGAAGTTTTCGAGGATCACGATCGCCTCGGCGCCGCTGTCGTTGAGTTGATGCTCGAGTTCGCGCGGCGTGTAGAGCGGATTCACGTTCACCACGGTATAGCCGGCGCGCAGCACGGCGGCAATCGTCACCGGGTACTGCAAGACATTCGGCATCATGATCGCGACGCGCGCGCCCGGCGCCAACCCCTGCGACTGGAACCAGCCGCCGAGCTTGGCCGACAGCTCATCGAGCTCGGCATAGCTGAGCGTCTTGCCCATGCTGACGAAGGCCGTGCGATCGCTATAGATTTTGAAGGCGTCTTCGAGAAGCGCCGTGAGCGACGGGTAGAGCGAGGTGTCGATATCGGCCGGCACCCCCGGCGGATATGATTTCAACCAGAACTTTTCCATACTACGACCCGCCTCCTCATTAGTATTTTCGAATGGTCGTGCTAAAAAATCTAGATGCTAGTCGCTTGGCGCGCCTGGGGCAACATGATTAGACTCCCGCTTCGAACTGTCCGGCAGCTCGATGTCAGCATACGCCGCCGGAAGAGATAAAGCAGAGGAATGGGAAGGGAAGGAAAAGACGACATTGCGCGGCGCAAAAGCAAAACGCCCGTCTAGATAGCTAGACGGGCGTTT
>CAUPOD010000260.1:0-4652 GCA_963512745.1 uncultured Burkholderia sp.
GCACCGCAGGCGCCGCCGCGCGGCGTGCCGCGCCGTTGAGACTCTTCGGCGCCGCGCCGTTCGCATGCTTGGCGACGCCGCCCGTACCGTTGACGGCCGCACGCTTGCCCGCGGACTCAGCCCCGGACGCGGCCGAACCCGCGCGCTTGGCCGAAACCACGGCTTTCGGCACCGCGCGCTTGGCCGGTGCCTTTCTGGCGATTGCCATGAATGCCCCCTACCTACTGCCGTAACGCGCGGTTCTCGGCGAACGGATGCGTGCGCTCACCCGCGCCGCCATTCCGTCGCCCCGCCTGGTTTATCTTCGAGCACGATGCCGGTTTCGAGCAGTTCGGCCCGGATCCGGTCGGCTTCCGCATATTGCTTCGCCTGCTTGGCGGCCGCGCGCGCGGCGATCTTCGCCTCGATCGCGCCGGCATCGAATTCGCCCGCGGCGGCGCCCGCCGCTTGCTGCAGAAACACGCGCGGCTCCCGGCCCAGCAGGCCGAGCAGGCCGCCCAGCAATTTGAGCTGGCGCGCGAGCGCCGCGTCGCGCGTGCGGTTGACCTGGTTGGCCAGATCGAACAGCGCGGCAATCGCGAGCGGCGTGTTGAAATCGTCGTTCATCGCGGCCGCGAAACGCTGCGCGTGCGGCTCGTTCCAATCGAGCACGCCGGTATCCGGCTCGACTTCCTTGAGTGCCGTGTAGAGGCGCGTGAGCGCCGCGCGCGCGTCGTCGAGATGCACGTCGCTATAGTTGAGCGGCGAACGATAGTGCGCGCGCGCGATGAAGAAGCGCAGCACCTCGGCGTCGTACCGTTCCAGCACTTCGCGGATCGTGAAGAAGTTGCCGAGCGACTTCGACATCTTCTCGCTGTCGACCTGCACGAAGCCGTTGTGGATCCAGTAATTGACGTAGGTCTCGCCCGTCGCGCCCTCGCTCTGCGCGATCTCGTTCTCGTGGTGCGGGAACTGCAGATCCTGACCGCCGCCGTGGATGTCGAAGTGATCGCCGAGCAGCGTGCAGCCCATCGCCGAACATTCGATATGCCAGCCGGGACGCCCCGCGCCGTACGGCGAGGCCCAGCTCGTATCGGCCGGATCCTCGGGCTTGCTGGCCTTCCACAACACGAAATCGAGCGGGTCGCGCTTCGCGTCGTTGGCCGCCACGCGCTCGCCGGCGCGCAGGTCTTCGAGCGACTTGCCCGAGAGCTTGCCGTAGCCGTCGAACTTACGCACGGCGTAGTTCACGTCGCCGTCGTCGGCGCGGTACGCGTAGCCGTTGGCTTCGAGCTTCTCGATCAGGCCGAGCATCTGCGGGATGTAGTGCGTGGCGCGCGGCTCGTGGGTCGGGCGCTCGCAGCCGAGCGCGTCGATGTCCTCGTGCATCGCGGCGATGAAACGCTCCGTCAGCGACGCGATCGTTTCGCCGTTCTCGACGGCGCGGCGGATGATCTTGTCGTCGATGTCGGTGATATTGCGCACGTAGGTGACGCGATAACCGCTCGCGCGCAGCCAGCGCTGCACGATGTCGAACACGACCATCATGCGCGCATGGCCGATATGGCAGTAGTCGTACACGGTGATGCCGCATACGTACATTCGCACTTCGCCGGCCTGGCGCGGCACGAATACCTGCTTGTCACGCGCTAGCGTGTTGTAGATACGCAGTGATTCCATAGAGACTGTGCGGGCCGCCGAAGCACTTGGACATGGCTCGGCCAACGGCGCATCCGCGAAACGAAGCACGCAGCAAAAACGAAACTGCGCGCGCTCGATGGCGCATGTGGCATTGGACGGCAAGCTAGGGCGGACGACCCGGAAGACAAAGACTGTCCGCGGCTCGAACGGGGCACGCGAACGTTTTGTTAGAATGGGTCGGAGTATAACATTCACACATGAGCCTATGAACTCTCCTCGCGGCCGCGCGCGCAGCGCTGCGACCCTCGTTGCGAGCGCCGCGTGCGGCCTCGCCCTGATGCTCATGCCCGGCGCGGCCGCGTTCGCGCAGCAGGTCACACGGGACGACACACCCGCCGCCGACGCGGCACTCACGTCCGGCGACTGGGCCACGGCGCTGAGCCAGCTCGACCAACGCATCGCGTCGAACCCGCGCGACGTGCAAGCGCAGTTCAAGCGCGGCACGGTACTTGCGCGCCTCGGCCGCGACGCCGATGCGATCGCCCAATTCCAAGCCATCGTCCAGGCTTACCCCGAATTGCCCGAGCCGTACAACAACCTCGCCGCGCTCTACGCCAAACAGGGCCGCTACGAAGATGCGCGCGCGGCGCTCGTCACGGCGACCCGGGCCAACCCCAGCTATACGCTCGCCTACGAGAATCTCGGCGATCTGTACCTGCGCCTGGCCGCCGAGTCGTACAAGCGCGCACAGTCGCTCGGCCACACGAGCGGCGCCACCGCGCAGCGCCTGGCCGACGTGCAGAACGTCCTCTCGCCGAAGCCGGGCGGCTCGACCGCGCACGCGGCCGCCGCACAGGCCGCGGCCCACTCGGCCACCACGCTGCCGCTGATGCCGAGCTTCCAGTTCGGCACGCCGAGCGGGCCGCTGAGCACCCCCTATACCGCGCCGTCGAACTGACGCGGTACTGTTCCGTCTCCAATCTTTCGTCCAAAGGATCCACATGAAACGTCTGATGCTGGCGCTCGGAAGCGCCGCGCTGCTCGCCTCCGCCGCACCCGCCTTCGCGCAGAACGCGGCCGCGCACCCGGTGGTCGATTTCAAGACCACGCAGGGCGACATCAAGGTCGAGCTGTATCCGGAAAAGGCGCCGAAGACCGTGGCCAACTTCCTGGCCTACGTCAAATCCGGCCAGTACAGCGGCACGATCTTCCATCGCGTGATCAAGGGCTTTATGATTCAAGGCGGCGGCTACAAGACCAACTTCGACGAAAAACCGACCCGCGCCCCGATCGCGATCGAAAGCCAGAACGGCCTGAAGAATCAGGCCGGCACGATCGCGATGGCCCGGACCAGCGACCCGAACTCGGCCACCGCCCAGTTTTTCATCAACACCGTGGATAACGCCGGTCTCGATTACCCGAACCCGGACGGCCACGGTTACGCGGTGTTCGGCAAGGTCGTATCCGGTATGGACGTCGTCAAGAAAATCGAAGCGACCCCAACCACTGCGCGCGGCGAAATGAACGACGTGCCGGCGCAGCCGATCGTGATCCAATCGGCCACGCTCGTCGCGCAGTAACACTGCAACGCGCTTCGCTTTAGCGGCGCTCTTTAACGCTTACCATCAAGGAGTCATCATGGTCGAACTGCATACCAACCACGGCGTCATCAAGCTCGAACTCGACGCGGAGAAAGCGCCGAAATCGGTCGAGAACTTCCTGAACTACGTGAAGGCCGGCCATTACGACGGCACGGTGTTCCACCGCGTGATCGACAATTTCATGATCCAGGGCGGCGGCTTCGAGGCGGGCCTCAAGCAAAAGCCGACGCTCGCGCCGATCGAGAACGAAGCCGGCAACGGCCTCAAGAACGACAAGTACACGATCGCCATGGCCCGCACCAGCGATCCGCACTCGGCCACCGCGCAGTTCTTCATCAACGTCAACGACAACGACTTCCTGAACCACAGCGCGCCTACCCCGCAAGGCTGGGGCTACGCCGTGTTCGGCAAGGTCGTCGAAGGGCAGGACATCGTCGACAAGATCAAGGGCGTCAAGACCGGCACCCAGGGCTTCCATCAAGACGTGCCGCGCGAAGACGTGGTCATCGAGAAGGCCGTGGTGGTCTGACGCAAACCATTCACGTCAGAAGATAAGCTCGGAGTACACCGATGCTGCATGAAACGCTGCCGCGCCAAGTGCTCGGCGGCGGGCCTGACGAGAACGGGCGCGCCCACGCGGCGCGCCCGTTCCTGTTTGTGTCCGACCTGCACCTGAGTCCCGCGATCCCGCGCACGTACGCGGCGTTCGAGCATTTCGTGCGCGTCACGGCGTCGCCGGCCAACTCGGTGTTCATTCTCGGCGACCTGTTCGAATACTGGGTCGGCGACGATATGCTCGACGACGACCCGTTCGCAGTGCGCGTCGCGGCGCTGTTGCGCAGCTTCTCGGCGCGCGGCATTTCGCTGTACATCATGCACGGCAACCGCGATTTCCTGCTCGGCCCCCGCTTCATGGAAGAAGCGGGGGCGAAGCTGCTCGAAGACCCGACCGTGATCATGGCGTTCGGCCTGCGCACCGTGCTCACGCACGGCGACGCGCAATGCACGGCCGACCCCGGCTACCAATGGTTCCGCCGCATGGCGCGCCACCCGCTGATTCAGGCGATCTTCCTGCGCACGCCGATCGGCTGGCGCCAGGGGCTCGCGAAGCGCATGCGCGCGAAGAGCGAGGAAGGCCGCGCGCATCCGATGTCCGATTCGCCGCGCTACGACGTGACGGACGACGGCATCGCCGAGCTGTTCAAACTCAGCAAGGCGAACATCGTGATTCACGGCCACACGCACAAGCCCGCGCGCCATCTCGAACCGGCCGGCGTGCGCTGGGTGCTGCCCGATTGGGATCTCGACCACGGCGGGCAACCGCGCGGCGGGTATCTGCAGATCGATGCGGACGGCGTGCACGTGAAGCCGCTCGACCTCTGACAACGGGCATTACTCGCGCGGCGCTTCGCCCGTCTTCATGAGGATGTG
>CAUPOD010000261.1:0-4646 GCA_963512745.1 uncultured Burkholderia sp.
GCGCTGCCCGGCACGCCCGCGCTGCCCGCCGCGCTGCAGCGCGAAAGCGCGTACCTCACGCACCCCGTGTTCAACCGTCACCATTCCGAAACCGAAATGCTGCGCTACCTGCGCAGCCTGTCGGACAAGGATCTCGCGCTCGACCGCTCGATGATCCCGCTCGGCTCGTGCACGATGAAGCTGAACGCGACTTCGGAAATGCTGCCCGTGACGTGGCCCGAGTTCGGCCAGATCCACCCGTTCGCGCCGACCGAGCAGACCGCGGGCTACCGCGCGATGATCGACGAACTCGAACAGATGCTCGTCGCGGCCACCGGCTACGCGGCCGTCTCGCTGCAGCCGAACGCGGGCTCGCAGGGCGAATACGCGGGCCTCTTGATCATCCACGCGTATCACGCGTCGCGTGGCGAAGGCCACCGCAATATCTGCCTGATTCCGTCGTCGGCGCACGGCACGAACCCCGCGTCGGCGCACATGGCCGGCATGCAGGTCGTGGTCGTGGCGTGCGACGAGCAAGGCAACGTCGATATCGCCGATCTGAAGGCCAAGGCCGAAGAGCACTCGGACCATCTGGCCGCGATCATGATCACGTATCCGTCCACGCACGGCGTGTTCGAGCAGAACGTGCGCGAAATCTGCGAGATCGTGCACGCGCACGGCGGCCAGGTCTACGTGGACGGCGCGAACATGAACGCGATGGTCGGGCTGACCGCGCCGGGCCAGTTCGGCGGCGACGTCTCGCACCTGAACCTGCACAAGACCTTCTGCATCCCGCACGGCGGCGGCGGGCCCGGCGTCGGCCCGGTCGCGGTCGGCGCGCACCTCGCGCAGTTCCTGCCGAACCAGCGCTCGACGGGCTACGTGCGCGAGGCCAACGGCATCGGCGCGGTCTCGGCCGCGCCGTACGGCTCGGCGTCGATCCTGCCGATCTCGTGGATGTACGTCGCGATGATGGGCGCGAAGAACCTGACGGCCGCGACCGAAGTCGCGATCCTGAACGCGAACTACATCGCCAAGCGCCTCGCGCCGCATTACCCGGTGCTGTACTCGGGCCCCGGCGGCCTCGTCGCGCACGAGTGCATTCTCGATCTGCGCCCGCTCAAGGAAACCAGCGGCATCACCGTCGACGACGTCGCGAAACGTCTGATGGACTATGGCTTCCACGCACCGACCATGAGCTTCCCGGTGCCCGGCACGCTGATGGTCGAGCCGACCGAATCGGAATCGCAGGAGGAACTCGACCGCTTCGTCGACGCGATGATCGCGATCCGCGAGGAAATCCGCGCCGTCGAGGAAGGCCGCGCCGACCGCGAGGACAACCCGTTGCGTCACGCGCCGCACACGGCACCCGTGGTCATGGCCGATGCGTGGCCGCACGCGTACACGCGCGAACAGGCCGCGTATCCGCTCGCGTCGCTCGTCGCCCAGAAGTACTGGCCGCCGGTAGGGCGCGCGGACAACGCGTACGGCGACCGCAACCTGTTCTGCGCGTGCGTGCCGATGTCCGAGTATCTGTGAGAGCGGGCGGGCATCGTGCGCGGCAACTCGCGTGACGATGCTCGCAGCGGCTTTCGGATGGGGGGTTCCGGCCGCGCTTGCTACGGCGGCGAGTAAACGGGCCGCCCGTACGCGCCGGATGTCCGTCCCCCTCCAACTCCGGCTAAGATCGCGGCCAGACGTTGCGATACTTGAAGGAGAAATGCAGATGGCGGTCAATCGGGACTTCGGCAGCGGCGCATGGGACTTTCGCAGTTCCATGCGCCGGATACCCGTCTGTCGGACGCTCGCGGCGCTCGCCGCAGGGGTTGCGCTCGGCATGGCCGGCGCCGCGCACGCGGCCATGAATTTCTGTGCCGCGCCGGGGCTGCAAAGCAGCGAAAGCACCTCGGACGAACCGACCGTGCAGGCGCTCACGCGCCGCGTCGACGCGCACTTGAACGAGGCTCCGCATCCGCTCGCGCAATGGCGCACGCCGCAGCCGGACACTGCGCCAGAACCCGCGCTCGACGACCTGGAACTCATGCGCGACGCCGCGCTCGCGTGGCGCGTCACGAACCGCGCGCCGTATCTGGCGCTCGCCGACCGCTACCTGAGCGCGTGGACCAGTACCGCGCAACCCGCCGCGCCGCTCGACGACACGCGCCTGGCCGGCCT
Source organism: uncultured Burkholderia sp. (assembly GCA_963512745.1). GTDB lineage: Bacteria > Pseudomonadota > Gammaproteobacteria > Burkholderiales > Burkholderiaceae > Burkholderia. The sequence continues at coordinate 2,155 of CAUPOD010000261.1, forward strand.
GATACTCGCCTACGACATGACCGCGAGCGTGCTGCCGATCGAAACGCGCAACGGCTCCTCGGCGTTCATCGCCAAGCTCGGCAATGCCTACGCGCAGCAGGCGCCCGCGCAGCGCACGCCCGGCGCCGCACAAAGCCGCCGCGTCGAACTCGTGGCGCTGGCCGCCTTCACGCTCGGCGACCGCACGTTGATGAAGGACGCGCGCAGCCTGTATTTCGAGCAGCTCGGCAGCGGCTTCGGCGCCAACGGGCAGCCCGCCGCGCCGGGGCTACGCAATGCGGTCGACACGCTCGAACCGCTCGTCATGGCCGCGCTGTCCGCGCGCCGCTTCGACCGCAACCTGCTGCGCGCGCGCGCCGCCAACGGCGTGACGCTGGCCGCCGCGCTCGACTGGCTCGCGCCGTACGCGACCGGCAAGCGCACGCCGGCCGCGTGGCCAACCTCCGATACGGCAAACCCGGCCGACACGGCCGCGACGCAGCAAGACGCGGCCAAGCTCTATTACCTGGCCGCGCGCCTCGACGGCCGCTATACGCGCATCGCTGCGCGCATCGCCGCGCAGCCGCCGGCCTGGATCGCCGCATGCCTGCCGCTCGCGGCCGCAAGCTCATTACGTTTTCCGCAATAAACGCGGCTTTTCTACTTTATTTCTATTTAATCGGTCGTTCTTCATGGCAGTCAGCGTCTTCGATCTCTTCAAAATCGGCATCGGTCCTTCCAGCTCGCACACGGTCGGCCCGATGCGCGCCGCCCTGATGTTCGCGCAGGGCCTCGAACGCGACGCGCTGCTCGACGCCACGGCCAGCGTCCGCGTCGAGCTGTACGGCTCGCTCGGCGCCACCGGCAAGGGTCACGGCACCGATCGCGGCGTGATGCTGGGCTTGATGGGCGACGCGCCCGACACGGTCGATCCCGACACCATCGACGCGCGCCTCGACGCCGTGCGCCGCGACGCGCGCCTCGCGCTGCTCGGCAGCCGTCCCGTGCGTTTCGTGCCGAAGGAGCACATCGTGTTCTACCGCCAGGCGCTGCCCGAGCATCCGAACGGCATGAAGCTGTACGCGTACGACGCGCAGGGCGAACTGCTGCGCGAAGCGACCTATCTGTCCGTGGGCGGCGGCTTCGTCGTGACGGCGGGCGCTCCGAATTCGAAGGTGTTGAACGCACCGTTGCAGATGGCTCATCCGTTCCGCACCGGCGACGAGCTGCTCGCGCTCGCCGAGCGCACCGGCAAATCGATCGCCGAATTGATGGGCGAAAACGAGCGCGCCTGGCATACCGAGGCCGAGACGCGCGCGGGCCTGCTCAAGATCTGGGACGCGATGCAATCGTGCGTGACGCGCGGCTGCAGCCCCGCGTTGCTCGACACGTGCCTGCCCGGGCCGTTCCAGGTCAAGCGCCGCGCACCGCAGCTGTATCGCGCGCTTACGCAAAACCCCGAGCGTTCGCTGCAGGATCCGTTGTCGATGATCGACTGGATCAATCTGTACGCGATCGCCGTCAACGAGGAAAACGCCGCGGGCGGCCGTGTCGTGACCGCACCGACCAACGGCGCGGCCGGCATCATCCCCGCGGTGCTGCATTACTACACGCGCTTCACGCCCGGCGCGACCGAGCAGGGCGTGATCGATTTCCTGCTCACGGCCGCCGCGATCGGCATGCTGTACAAGCTCAACGCATCGATTTCGGGTGCGGAGGTCGGCTGCCAGGGCGAGGTCGGCGTAGCGTGTTCGATGGCGGCAGGCGCGCTTGCGGCCGTGCTCGGCGGCACGCCACGGCAGGTCGAGAATGCGGCGGAGATCGGCATGGAGCACAACCTCGGGCTAACGTGCGACCCGGTCGGCGGCATGGTGCAAATTCCGTGCATCGAGCGTAACGCGATGGCGTCGGTAAAGGCCGTCAACGCGGCGCGCATGGCATTGCGCGGGGATGGGAGCCACTACGTGTCGCTCGATTCGGTGATCAAGACCATGCGGGAGACGGGCGCCGATATGAAGACCAAATATAAAGAGACTTCGCGCGGCGGGTTGGCGGTGAATATTGTCGAGTGTTGATTTTTTTGCTGGCGCAAAAAGGGGGGGTTGGTTACACCCTCGATACATGCGGCAAGTTCGAGCTTGGGAGGACAGGGGGGGGGGGGGTCCCACGCTGGGCGGCCCGGTGTTTGTGCGCCCGGCCCCGCCCCGCGCCGGTGCGTCAAAAATAGGAGCCGGGGGGGGGGGCGGGGGGGGGGGCAAACACACCGGGTGTGGCCTCCGGTGAGTAGCGCCCCCTGTCCCGACCGGTCCATTTCCCTAAAAATCTACCCCCCCCTTCTCTATCGTTCTCATACTTTTCCCCGACTGCCCCCCATCGCCAGGTGCCAGCTTGAGCGTGGACGATATTTGAGCGGTTTGGGGTTAGGCTGGTTTGGGGTTGGTTTGGGGTTGGTTTTTTGGGGAAATGGAACGGTCGGGACGGGGTGGGCTATCTGCTGTAGGCAACCGGAAGCA
>CAUPOD010000262.1:0-4643 GCA_963512745.1 uncultured Burkholderia sp.
CCCTGCGAATTGTGCGGCGCGTTGCCGATGAGCTCCCTGGTAATAAGCTCCTTCGTCTCCGGGCGCAGCTCAAAATGAGCGGCAAGTATAGGCGCGGCGGCCGTCACTGGGATTGGATGGTGAGTTGATCGCGCACACGCCGCACACCTTCGATATGCCGCGTGGCGGCTGCGGCGAGCGTACGCTGCTGCTCGTCCGGCACGCTGCCGGTCAGCATGACGATGCCGCGCCGAGTCTTCACGTGAATGCCGTCGGACGACAATCCGTTCGTGCCGATCAATGTCGCCTTGACCTTGGTCGTGATCGTCGTGTCGCTGATCTTGGTGCCGATCGACGTCTGCGACGATGGCGTGCTGTCGTGGTTCTGCGCGATCGCGTTCGGCGCGGCCGCGCAGAAGGCCACTGCCGCGACCGTCGCGCCGAGCCATTTCGCGGGGTGACGCGGCAGCCGTTGGGGCCGTGCTTGCAACTCGTTGGCGTTCATCGTGCCCTCCTCGATCCGGCGTCATGCCGGTTGCGAGAAGAACCGCAATTCGCGTGCCGCATGTCCGCACGGGGCATCGGTGTCGCGCGCAATCGCCCGCCTGCCATTTTGTCCGGTGCGTTGTAATTTTTTCGCGGCACCGGCACGGTGTTCAGTGATCGTCGGCCATGGGCAGCTGCACCGTGAATGTCGCCCCGCAATTGCTGCCCGCGCTCTCCACGCCCACGGTGCCGCCGTGAAGCTCGACGATGTGACGCACGATCGATAGCCCGAGACCCAAGCCGCGGCGCGGCGACGCCGGCTCGTCGTCCGCGCGGCGAAACGCGTCGAACACGTGTGCCACGAGATCCGGCGCGATGCCTTGCCCGCTATCCGTCACGGTCAGTTCCGCCTGCGCGCCCGCCCGCGCGAGGCCCACCCGCACGCGCCCGTCGCTCGGCGTGAATTTGAGCGCGTTCGACAGCAGGTTCGACAATATCTGCCGGATGCGTTCGCCGTCGCCCGACACCACGCAAACCGGCAGCGAGCAGTCCAGCTCGAGCGCGATGCCGGCCAGCGACGCCGGCGTGCGGAAGATGCCAACGACTTCGGCGACCACCCGCACGAGATCGACCGGCTTCGTGTCGAGACGCAATTTCCCCGTCGCGAGCGACGAGGCATCGAGAACGTCGCCGACCATGCGCGTCATCGATCGCGCGCTACGTTCGATGGCGCCGATCGCTTGCCGCCGCAGCTCAGGCTCCTCCGAGGTGCGCAGCACCTCGATCCAACCGTAGATCACGTTGAGCGGTGTCCGCAATTCATGCGATACCGTCGCGAGCATTTCGTTCTTGAGGCGGTTCGACGCGTCGGCTTGCCGGCGCGCGGCGCGCAATGCCTGCCGGTAGCGGCGCCAACACGAATCGGCGCGCCGCAAGGTCAGCGCCAGCGCGATCCACCGGCTGGCGTCGCCCGCCACCGGGCTGGCGGACAACGTCGCCCGAAACGGCTTGCCGCCGCGGTCCACGCATAACAGATCGAACGGCCCGAGCGCCTCGTGCAGATCGGCGCAGCGCTCCGGTATAGGGTGGCGGCGCCGCCACCGGACCGCGACCAGCTCGGCGCAGTCGCGGCCCAGGATGTCGCTTTCGCGGTACCCGAACATCTTCTGCGCGGCGGGATTCCAACTGACGATCCGGCGATCCGCGTCGATGCCGACGAGCGCATCCGGCGACGCATCGACGACGGCACGCGAGATCGCGGCCGCATCAAGTGCCGGATTCGTCATCGATTGGCGCGAGCCGGCTGTAGATGGTTTTCAGGCTGACGTGCAGCACTTCGGCGGCCTGCGTCTTCACGCCGCCGCACTGCGCGAGCGTGCCGAGGATCAAACGCCGGTCGGCTTCCTCGAGCGTCGTGCCGAACGGCACGGTAACGCGATCGCCGTCCGCGTCGAGCATCTCCGAGAGTTCGTCCATGATCGGCGGGGGCACCGAATCGATCAGATCCGTGTCGCTGAGAATGCATGCGCGCTGGACGAAATTGCGCAGCTCGCGCACGTTGCCCGGCCACGCATAGGTTTTCAGAACATCGTGCGCGGCCGGCGAAAAGTGCACGTTGCGCCCGCTTTCCTCGTTGAACCGCAGCAGGAACGCGTCGGCCAGCATCGCGATATCGTCGCCGCGTTCGCGCAGCGGCGGCAGCGAGATCGGAAAAACGTTGATGCGGTGATAAAGGTCGGGCCGCAGCTTACCGGCCGCCAACGCGTCCTCCGGATCGCGATTCGTCGCCGCGACGATACGCACGTCGACGTCGACCTCGCGCATCGAGCCGAGCCGGGTCAACCGCCCCGTCTCCAGGACGCGCAGCAGCTTGACCTGCGACTCCAGCGGCATTTCCGTGATTTCGTCGAGAAACAGCGTGCCGCCGTCCGCCCGCTCGAAGAACCCTTTGTGTTGACGGTCGGCGCCCGTGAAGCTGCCGCGATCGTGGCCGAACATCTCGCTCTCCACGAGATTCGCGGCGATCGCGCCGCAGTTGATCGCGAGAAACGGGCCGGCGCGCCGCAAGCTGAGATCGTGAATGGTTTGCGCCGCCAGTTCCTTGCCGGTGCCGGATTCGCCGGTCAGCAGAACCGACGCCTCGGTGCGCGCGACGCGCCCGATCGCCTCGTACACCGCCTGCATCGCGGGCGAGCCGCCGAGCATGCGGCCGAAACGTCCGAGACTCTGGAGTTCCTGGCGCAGCGCGGCGATCTCCTCGTGCAACGCGCCCGTGCGGGGAACGCGCGCTAAGATGCTGTTGAGCCGCTGCATGTTGATCGGCTTGACGAGGTAGTCTGTCGCGCCCCGCCGCAACGCGTCGATTGCGGTCTCGAGGCTCGCGTGCCCGGTCGTCAGCACCATTTCGCAGTGCGCGCGCTTGGGCAGCGCGTCGAACAAATCCATCCCGTTGCCGTCCGGCAGCACGAGATCGCATAGCACGAGATCGGGGGTCCGCGCGGCCACGAGCGTACGCGCCTGCTCGAGCGTGGCCGCGGTGTCGCAGCCGAGCTCCTGCATGCGCGCCATGGCGGCGAGCATCTCGCGCGTATCCGCATCATCCTCGACTATCAGAACGTAGGGCATCGATGCTCCTGTTCTTGTATGTCGCATGCGCCCTAAGGAAGGGCCGAATGAGCGTGCCGGCAAGCGGGCGCCGGCAGCGAGACCTTCTTTTATTGCGCGTGCGAGCAGAAAAAATTTCCGTCGGTAACGCGTGACGACGAAACTGAACTGCGGTTACAAGTATAGGAGACAGAATCGGCACGCTTCCGGTCATCGATGAAATCTATCTCATGACGACCCGCGCATTGCTAGATTCAATGCTGGGCTGCCCGAAAGCCGGTATGCTTTCAGTGTAGAAATTATCTTGCGCGCAGACATTTCCTTCTCTGTCTCGGCGCCCTCGGTCACTCTTCCCTATTCGGCAACGTGCCATGTCAAAGCTCGGCGATGACGGTAGGCGGCTGTATGGCGCCTCGCGTTCGATGCAGACCCTAATGCTCAAGATGTCCAGGGTCGCGGCAACGCGCGCGAGTGTGCTGATCGTGGGGGAAAGCGGGGTCGGCAAAGATGTCGTCGGACGCCTCATCCACGACATGAGCCCACGGCGCGACGCGCCGTTCGTGGCGGTCAATTGCGGTGCGATTCCGCACGATATCGCCGAGTCGCAATTGTTCGGCCACGAAAAAGGCAGCTTTACCGGCGCGGTTTCGCAACATACGGGCTTCTTCGAAGCCGCGCGCGGCGGCACGCTGTTTCTCGACGAAATCGCCGAGATGTCGGCCGAACTACAGGTCAAACTGCTGCGTGCGCTCGAATCGAATGCGATCGTACGCGTCGGCGGCCACGAGCCGACCCCGATCGACGTGCGGATCCTCGCAGCCACGCACCACGATCCGGTGGAAGCGGTGCAAAACGGCCGCCTGCGCGAAGATCTGTTCTATCGCATCGCCACGGTCGCGCTGCACGTGCCGGCGCTGCGGCAGCGCGAGGACGACATCGCCGGCATCGCGCAGGAGTTCGTCGACCGCTTGAACACGCGGCACGGTACGCACAAGCGGCTGTCGAATCAGACCGTCAGAGCGCTGCGCAGCTATTCATGGCCCGGCAACGTCCGCGAGTTGCGCAACGTCGTCGAGCGCGCATTCATTCTCGCCGACGAGCAGATCGAGCTCCAGTTGCCGCGCAGGCCCCCTCCGCGCGAGGACGTGCGCGAAAACGCGATGACGCTCCATGTCGGCACCACGCTCGCGCACTCGCAGCAGCGCTTCATCGCCGCGTCGCTTAAGCATTACAACGGCGACAAGCCGCGTACGGCGAAGGCGCTCGGCATCAGCCTCAAGACGCTGTACAACCGTCTCGCGCTACTGCCGGAGTCCGCGCGCGAGGCAACGACGCAGCGTTGAACCCGCACGCCGTCGCCCGGCGATGCACGGCAGCGCGAGCCGCGTGCCGCGCAACTCTAGCCGGCATCGTTCCGCCATAACCGCGGCCGATAGGGTCACGCAAACGGCGCCCGGCGCATGGGGCCCCCCCCGGGCCCCCCCCCCCCCCCCCTAGGCCCCCCCCCGTACCCCCCCCCCCCAAAAGCCCACCCCCCCCCCCCAACCAACCCCAAAAACAACACCCAACCCCCC
>CAUPOD010000263.1:0-4638 GCA_963512745.1 uncultured Burkholderia sp.
GCCATTCGACTGTCCTTGACTGACGCGAGTCGAGACTCGCGCCGCGCATCGCTCGCCACAAGCAAGCCGCGCCGCGTCCCGCAGGCGCACGATCCCACCCGGTCCGGCATCCCGTCCACGCGTCGGGCCGCGCGCCTCACCCCCCGATCAGCAGCACACCCCAGGTCTTGCCCAGGAAGCCTTTGCCGTGAAACCGATTCAGAAATCGAACAAGCTGCTCAACGTCTGCTACGACATTCGTGGCCCGGTGCTCGAGCACGCCAAGCGCCTCGAGGACGAGGGGCACCGCATCATCAAGCTCAATATCGGCAATCTGGCGCCGTTCGGCTTCGACGCGCCCGACGAGATCATCCAGGACATGATCCGCAATCTGCCGAATTCGTCGGGTTATTCCGATTCGAAGGGCGTGTTCGCGGCGCGCAAGGCGATCATGCACTACACGCAGCAGAAGGGCGTCAAGGGCGTGCGCCTCGACGACGTCTATATCGGCAACGGCGCGTCCGAACTGATCGTGATGGCCACGCAGGCGCTGCTCAACGACGGCGACGAGGTGCTGCTGCCCGCGCCCGACTACCCGCTGTGGACCGCGGCCGTGAGCCTGTCGGGCGGGCGCCCCGTGCACTACGTCTGCGACGAGGCGAACCGCTGGATGCCCGACCTCGACGACATCCGCCGCAAGATCACGCCGAACACGAAGGCCCTCGTGGTCATCAACCCGAACAACCCGACGGGCGCGCTGTATTCGGACGAACTGCTGCTCGAACTGATCGAGATCGCGCGTCAGCACGGCCTGATCATCTTCGCGGACGAGGTCTACGACAAGATCCTGTACGACGGCCGCGAGCACACGGCGATCGCGTCGCTGGCCGAGGACGTGATCACGGTCACGTTCAACAGCCTGTCGAAGAGCTACCGCGCGTGCGGCTACCGCGCGGGCTGGATGACGGTCGCCGGGCTGACCGACGCCAATCGCGTGCGCGCCAAGGATTATCTGGAAGGGCTCGGCATCCTGTCGAGCATGCGCCTGTGCGCGAACGTGCCGGGCCAGTACGCGATTCAGACCGCGCTCGGCGGCTATCAGAGCATCAACGAATTGATCGTGCCGGGCGGCCGCCTCTACAAGCAGCGCGAGCTCGCGTACGACATGCTCACGTCGATCCCGGGCGTCACGTGCGTGAAGCCCGACGCGGCGCTCTATATGTTCCCGCGACTCGATCCGAAGCTGTACCCGATCGAAAACGACCAGCAGTTTATACTCGAACTGCTCCTCGAGGAGCGCGTGCTGCTGGTGCAGGGCACCGGCTTCAACTGGCCGACGCCGGACCACTTCCGCGTCGTGTTCCTGCCGAACCTCGAGGACCTCGCCGATTCGATCACGCGAATCGCGCGCTTCCTCGACCGGTACCGGAAACGCCACGCGGTTTGACCCGCGCCCCGACTTCTGAATAAGGCTTTACAGCAGCATGGAACCCATCAAAGTAGGCTTGCTTGGTTTTGGCACGGTCGGCAGCGGCACCTTCACGGTGCTGCGCCGTAATCAGGAAGAAATCCGCCGTCGCGCGGGCCGCGGCATCGAGATCTCGCGCATCGCCGTGCGCGATCCGGCTAAAGTGGCCGCGAAGCTCGGCGCCGCGGGCGCGGCCGGGGTGGAGGTCGGCACCGATTTCCAGGCCGTGGTCGAAGATCCGTCGATCGACATCGTCGCCGAGATGATCGGCGGCACGGGGCTCGCCCGCGAGCTCGTGATGAGCGCGATCGCGCACGGCAAGCACGTGGTCACGGCCAACAAGGCATTGCTCGCCCTGCACGGCAACGAGATTTTCGCGGCCGCGCGCGAGAAGGGCGTGACCGTCGCGTTCGAGGCCGCCGTGGCCGGCGGCATCCCGATCATCAAGGCGCTGCGCGAAGGGCTGACCGCCAATCGTATTCAATACATCGCCGGCATCATCAACGGCACCACGAACTACATCCTGTCGGAAATGCGCGAGAAGGGCGTCGATTTCGCGACGGCGCTCAAGGGCGCGCAGGAACTCGGCTATGCCGAGGCCGACCCGACGTTCGACATCGAAGGCGTGGATGCCGCGCACAAGGCCACGATCATGAGCGCGATCGCGTTCGGCGTGCCCGTGCAGTTCGAGCGCGCGCACGTGGAAGGCATCAGCAAGCTGTCCGCGCTCGACATCCGCTACGCCGAGGAACTCGGCTACCGCATCAAGCTGCTCGGCATCACGCGCCGCACGCCGCGCGGCATCGAGCTGCGCGTGCACCCGACGCTGATCCCCGAGAAGCGCCTGCTCGCCAACGTCGAGGGCGCGATGAACGCGGTCGTCGTGCATGGCGATGCGGTCGGCCCCACGCTGTACTACGGCAAGGGCGCGGGCGCCGAACCCACAGCCTCGGCCGTGGTCGCCGATCTCGTGGACGTCACGCGCCTGCATACGGCCGACCCCGAGCACCGCGTGCCGCATCTCGCGTTCCAGCCCGACAGCCTCTCGAACACGCCGCTGCTGCCGATCGAGGAAGTGTCGAGCGCGTACTATCTGCGCCTGCGCGTGGCCGACGAAACGGGCGTGCTCGCGGAAATCACGCGCATCCTGGCCGATTCGGGCATCTCGATCGACGCGATGCTGCAGAAGGAATCGGAGCAGGTGGACGGCGCGCATCGCGAGACCGACATCATCCTGCTCACGCACGTGACCCTCGAAAAGAACGTCAACGCGGCGATCGCGCGTATCGAGGCGCTATCGACCGTGGCCTCGAGCGTGACCAAGCTGCGCATGGAAGCGCTCGACTGAAGCTGAAGCCCACGGAACACCAGACCATGAATTACCTTTCCACGCGCGGCGCCGGCGCCAACGAGCGCCACACGTTCAGCGACATCCTGCTCGGCGGCCTGGCCCGCGACGGCGGCCTGTACCTGCCGGCCGAGTACCCGCGCGTCACGCGCGAAGAACTTGCGCGCTGGCGCGGCCTGTCGTACGCGGATCTCGCGTTCGAGATCCTCTCGAAGTTCTGCGACGACGTTCCGGCCGACGATCTGCGCGAACTCACGCGCCGCACCTACACCCCCGCGGTCTACAGCAACGTGCGCCACGGCGAGAACGCGGCCGACATCACGCCGCTGACCGAACTCGGCGAAGAGGGCGGCACGTCGCTCGCGTTGCTCGAACTGTCGAACGGCCCGACGCTCGCGTTCAAGGACATGGCGATGCAGCTGCTCGGCAACTTGTTCGAGTACGCGCTGCAACGCGCGGGGCAGACGCTCAACATCCTCGGCGCGACTTCCGGCGATACGGGCAGCGCGGCCGAATACGCGATGCGCGGCAAGGCCGGCGTGCGCGTGTTCATGCTGTCGCCGTACGGCAAGATGAGCGCGTTCCAGGCCGCGCAGATGTACAGCCTGCAGGACCCGAATATCTTCAACCTCGCGGTGGAAGGCGTGTTCGACGACTGCCAGGACATCGTCAAGGCCGTCTCGAACGATCATGCGTATAAGGCGCAGCAGCGTATCGGCACGGTCAACTCGATCAACTGGGCGCGCGTCGTCGCGCAGGTCGTCTATTACTTCAAGGGCTACTTCGAGGCCACGCGCAACGAGGACGAGCGCGTCTCGTTCACGGTGCCGTCGGGCAATTTCGGCAACGTCTGCGCGGGCCACATCGCGCGCATGATGGGCCTGCCGATCGAAAAGCTCGTGGTGGCGACCAACGAGAACGACGTGCTCGACGAGTTCTTCCGCACCGGCGTGTACCGCGTGCGCGGCACGGCGCAGACCTATCACACGAGCAGCCCGAGCATGGACATCTCGAAGGCGTCGAACTTCGAGCGCTTCGTGTTCGATCTGCTCGGCCGCGATCCGGCGCGCGTCGCGCAGCTGTTCGCCGACGTCGAGCAGAAGGGCGGTTTCGATCTGGCCGAGAGCGGCGATTTCGCGCGCGTGGCCGAGTTCGGCTTCGTGTCGGGCCGCAGCACGCACGCGGACCGTCTCGCGACGATCCGCGACGTGTACGCGCGCTACGGCAAGATGATCGACACGCATACGGCCGACGGCGTCAAGGTCGCGCGCGAGCATCTGCAGCCGGGCGTGCCGATGGTCGTGCTCGAAACCGCGCAGCCGGTCAAGTTCGGCGAAACGATCCGCGAGGCGCTCGGGCGCGAGGCCGAACGGCCGGCCGCGTTCGACGGCATCGAGGCGCTGCCGCAGCGCTGCGAGGTCGTGCCGGCCGACGCGGTACGCGTGAAAGCCTTTATCGCAGCACACACGGGGCTCTGAGCGGGCAGTACAGCGCGCGACTACAATCGGGAGAAGAGGGTGCAGTAGGCGGGGGATGGCGGCCGCCGCTACAATGACACCCTCGCTCAATTCGCTCCGCTGACCGATGTCCCAATCCGCTTTCCCGGCGCCGCGCGCGCCAATGCTGACGACCGCCGATGCGCTGGCGACCCTGCTCGCGGCCGCCGTGCCGGCTGATGCCGCCGAGACGGTCTCGACCTTCGATGCCGACGGCCGCATCCTCGCGCGCGACGTGATCTCCGCGATCGACGTGCCGCCGATGACGGTCAGCTCGATGGACGGCTACGCCGTGCGCCGCGCCGATCTGGAAGGCGCTTCGGCCGATGCGCCGCGCAGCCTGTCCG
>CAUPOD010000264.1:0-4622 GCA_963512745.1 uncultured Burkholderia sp.
CGTACCAGGACTTGACGCCCTTATGGCCCGTGCAGGCGCCCTTCTTGGTCGCGGCGGACGTGAACGAACCGTCCTTGCACAGGCCGGTGGAGCCGGCCGGGGCGCTAGCGGGAACCTGAGCGAAGCTGCTCAGCGAAATACACAGGCCGGCAGCGAGTGCCGCGAAGAATGCAGTCTTTTTCATTGTTACTCCCACTTCGAAGAGATAGACGTGAATCATCCGCTATTGGGCACGGACGCGCCTGGCGCAAAGTTTTAGGTGCCAGTACCGACATTAACTGATTGGGACCCGCTTTGGTTGACAACTTGGTAAGGCGGAATAGGTCGCTGTTGTAACAAGGTGTGTGACACAAGCAGGATCGCCAGGCGCACCAAGAGCGTGCGCTATACTTTGCTGCGACGCAAAACTTCGGGGGAATGGCGTGCGGACAGGTTTCGAGGCGACTCACACCGGTTTCGTCGCGGAGATCGACGGCTGCCGCTGCAGCATCGAGCCCGTGGCTTCGCCGATCGCCGACCATAAGGATTGGCGTTGGACCATCGCGCAACCCGAACTCGACAATATCGACGGCACGGATCCCTACGCCTACGAGACGCTCGCGACGGGCGAGACCGTCACGCCGCTGCAAGCGGAACAACAAATCATCGCGTGGCTGGCCGCCCATCCGCCTGAGTGAATAGGAACGACGCAGACGCAGCGCTCTCGCGACCGATTCGCGAGAGCGCTGCGCATTGAAACCGTATGACGGGAAAAGAGCGCGAGCCTAACGGCCGTCCCGGCAGGACCGGATAACCAGGCCCGCGCGGGAACGACGCTTACTGCTGGGCCGCGGTACCGGCTAGCGGCGCGGCGACGCTCGCCGCGTGAAGGCGCGCCTCGGCGGCCTGTATGTCGGCCGGGTACTGATTGTCGTTCGGACGGCCCGGCTGGTAGCCGACCTTCTCGAGCGCGACCAGTTCGGCGCGCACCTGAGCGCGCGTCAACGGGGCAACGGTCTGGGCCATGGCGGCAGCGGATGCGGAGAGGGCGGTGGCCGCGAGAACGGCGTAAACGATCGACTTCATGATGAACCTCCAACGTGACATTAAGGCGCTGCGGACGGGTTGTCTGTAGCGGATGCTTAATACTAGGCGTTGAGGCGGGATAGGGTAACTACCTATCTCAATGAAAGATTATTGCGGATGGCGGTGCAATCGGCGGCACGAATCTGGCTTTCCGTACCTTTCTAATAAATTACGTAAAATTTATTTGTAAGAAAGCGCGCCGGCGTGGTTAGCCGGCGCGTGGCTATGTCGCAGCGGGACGTGGGGGACGTACGCCGCTTACTTGCCGCCGAACAGTCCCAGCACCTGGGCGGCCGAGATCATCGCCGCGGCGTTTTTGGGTGCCGGGCGTTCGGCGGGGCGGAATACGTCGTCGCCGCGGTGAATCATCTCGTGCGAGAGTGCGCACATGCCGCTGCGTTGTGCGAGGCGGCGGCGCCAACGTTGCTCGCCGTAATGGCAGCGGCCGGGTTCGACCCAGCGGATCACGAGTAGCGAGTCGGAGCGCTCGAGAATTTCGACATGGACGTCGTCAGGATCAAGCGCAACGTGTGCTTTTGAAGACTTCATGGGCCTTTTCCTTGAGCATGTGCGTGCGCTTCGGACGAGGAATAGCTCCCGCCTCACCACGAAGCTGTAATGATTCTGATAAAAAACGTTGCTAAATGTAAACAGATGCGCCGATAAATGCATCCCATCATCCGCGAATTGTTTGTTTCTAATCACGCAATAATTGGTGCGCGAGGCGCTTGAGCCGCGTCAGGCTGCGCCGGGCGGATAGATCAGGACCAGATCGGTGCGCGCCATCGCGACGCAGGGCAGGATGTAGCCCTCGGACTTTTCCTCGGCGCTGACGCCCGGCCATTCGATCCGATATTCGATGCGGCCCGCGCCGAGTCGGCACAGGCACGTGCGGCAGGTGCCGTTGCGGCACGAGCGCGGCAGCGAGACGCCGGCGAAACCGGCGGCTTCGAGCAGCGTAAGCGAAGCGTCCGCCTCGAACGAGACGCCGGACGGCTCGATGCGGACTTGATGGACGGTGGTGTCGGATGCGCTCATCGGCGTGAGTCGGGGCGGTCGCGGCGGCCTGGGCAAGATACGCCAGGGCGGTTGCATTGCCTGCAAAAACGTCTAGAGTAAAACAGATAACGGCGGTTAATGCAGTTCGCGGATTTCGGCACGCATCGCGCCGACGGCTCGCTCCATGCGGCCGCCGGCGCGATGTCTATTCCCGTCCCGGGCAAGGAGCTGGCCATGCAGATCACGTTTCCCGACACGCTCCCCGAATACTCGAGTTGCGAGCACGCGCTCTGTTTCGCGGCACTGGTGGACGGCGAGCCCGTGGAGTGCCGCGTCACGCTCGAGGCGCTCGAGGACCACTACGGCGCGGCTTCGCCGCACGCCGAGGACATGCTCGGCGCGTTCGGCCTGCAGCGGCCGCGCATCGAGGCGGCCGTGCGCCGGCTATTGACCGAGACGCATGCGCAATGCGTCGAACTGCGCAGCGGCTACGTGCGCTTCTTCGAAGCGCACCATCGTTGAGCCGCTATTGAAAAACGGCAAGAGAACTAAAGATCGAGACGCCCGCTCAGCCGGCCAAATACGCGAAACGCAGCAGGAACACGGCCGCGATCACCCATACGACCGCCTTGACCTGCTTGGCCTTGCCGGTCAGCAGCTTCAAGACCGCATAGCTGATGAAGCCGAAGGCCACGCCGTTCGCGATCGAATACGTGAACGGCATCAAGAGCGCGGTCAGCGCGGCCGGCACGGCTTCGGTCGCATCGCTCCATTCCACGTCGGCCAGGTCGCGCAGCATCAGGCACGAGACATACAGCAGCGCGGGCGCGGTCGCGTAGGCGGGCACGGCGCCGGCCAGCGGCGCGATGAACAGACACGCGAGGAACAGCACGGCCACCGTCACCGCGGTCATGCCGGTACGGCCGCCGGCCTGCACGCCCGAGGCGCTTTCGATGTAGGCGGTGGTGGACGAGGTGCCGAGCACCGAGCCCGCCACAATCGCGGCGCTATCCGCCAATAGCGCGCGGTTCAGGCGGTGCATCTTGCCCTGCACGATCAGGCCGGCGCGGTTGGCCACGCCCATCAGGGTGCCGGTCGCGTCGAACAGCTCGACGAGGAAGAACACCAAGATCACGTTCAGGATGCCGCCCGACAGCGCGGCGCGGATGTCGAGCTTGAACAGCGTCGGCTGGATCGACGGCGGCGCGGCGAACACGCCGTGGAAGGTGTTGCCGCCGAAGATGAACGACAGTACGGTCACGCCGAGAATGCCGATCAGGATCGCGCCGCGCACGCGCAGCGTGTCGAGCGTGACGATCGCCAGGAAGCCGACGATGGCAAGCAGCGTGGACGGCTGATGCAGATCGCCGAGCGTGACCAGCGTGTCGGGATTACCGACGATCACGCCGGCCGTCTTGAGCGAAATGATGCCGAGGAACAGCCCGATCCCGGATGTGATCGACACGCGCAGCGAGCGTGGAATCCCGTCGATGATCATTTCCCGCACGCGCAGCAGCGTGACCAGCAGGAACAGGCAGCCCGAGATGAACACCGCGCCGAGCGCGGCTTCCCAGCTGAACCCCATGCCCTTGACCACCGCGTACGCGAAGTACGCGTTGAGGCCCATGCCAGGCGCGCAGGCGATCGGGTAGTTGGCGTACAGCCCCATGATCAGCGTGGCGAGCGCGGCCACCAGGCAGGTCGCCACGAACACGGATTCCTTCGGCATGCCCGCGTCCCCGAGGATCGCCGGATTGACGAAGATGATGTAAGCCATCGTCAGGAAGGTCGTGAGACCGGCGAGGATTTCGGTCCGGAAATCCGTATTGGCGTCGGCAAAGCCGAAAAACCGTTTGATTGATTCCATGCGGGCAGCTCCTTGGCATGCTTCGTGTTGATTTGGTGGCGATTGTATGCGCACACGCTGTTGCGTCAATCGCGAAAGGCATGCGGAAGCCGCTGCAGACTTCTCAAACAAGTCGTAGAGTAGGTCTTGAGCCGCTGCATGCCGGGCCAGCGGATGGCCGGGCGGGAGTATATAGCGGTTTTAGTCTGTCAAAAATTGCAAGAGATCATGGGGCGGCCGCAAATCTTCTTTAGGATGTGTCTCATGGATCGTGCCGGCTTCATCTCGGATAACCCGGCGGCGCGGTCGAGCGGCGACCGACGGACTCGTGCCGGCTGGGCGCCGTAAGCGTTGTAGACGTTGTGGAGTCAGGCGGCCGCGCTTCGCGTTCCGCCCTCGAACGGAGGCTAGCATGTTGAACTGGATCAGCCGTTGGGCATTGAGGCATGCCCCCACGCCGGAGAAGACCGCCGCCTCGATGCTGGTGACGGCGCGCATGGAGTTGTTCACCGCGGAGCAGCGCGTGATCGACGCCAAGCTGCAGGCCGATTACTGGCGCGCACGCGTGTCGTTCCTCGAAGAAGTCCAGAAGGCAGGCATCGACCCATGGGTGGCGGCCGCGCATCCGGAGACGTCCGAGCCGGCCCTGGCGCCGGTCGCACGCGCGCCGGGCGGCCCGCGTCTCGCCGCCAGCACCTGACCGCATGCGGGC
>CAUPOD010000265.1:0-4618 GCA_963512745.1 uncultured Burkholderia sp.
CGCCGGCGGCCCCGCGGCCCCGCGCGGAAGTATGTAAGACTCTTGCTGTCCGGTTTTCCGCTCCCGCTCGTTCTGCACGCCATGCTTACCCGTTATTCCGTCCTGCCTCACGAAGTCGAACTCGTCGCCGTGCGCGCGCAGGGCGCGGGCGGCCAGAACGTGAACAAGGTGTCGAGCGCGATTCACCTGCGCTTCGACGTGCACGCGTCGAGTCTGCCCGACGTGCTGAAGAAGCGCCTGCTCGCGCTGCACGACCGGCGCGTGACGCGCGACGGCGTGATCGTGATCAAGGCGCAGGAATACCGGACCCAGGAACAGAACCGCGCGTCGGCGCTCGCACGGCTCGACGAGTTGATCGCGAGCGTGTGCGTGACGCGCAAGGCGCGCGTGGCGACGCGGCCTACGCGCGCGTCGCAGCGGCGCCGTCTCGAGCATAAGGCGCAGCGCAGCGAGGTGAAGGCGGCCCGGCAGCGCGTGTCCGACTGAGTTCCCTCGTTACGCAAGCTCCTGCACGCGGGCCTTCGCATTCGGCTCGGATTCCCCGAGCGCGCTCGACGACGTTTCCCGCAGCCGCAACCCGCCTGCCATCGCAAAGAGCGCGACGGCCATGAGGTAGAAGGCCGGGGCGAGATTCTGTCCGGTCGCCGAGATGAGCCACGTGGCGACGAGCGGCGCGGTGCCCCCGAAGATCGTATAAGCGAGGTTGTAGGTGATGGCCGATGCCGTGTAGCGCGTGCGCGTCACGAACACCTCGGACAGCAGCGGCGCGGTCACGACGTTCGCCGCCACGGCGCCGACCGCGAGCAGCGCGACGCCGAGCAGCGAGTGCGGCAGATCGCCCGATTTGCCCAGCGCAAACGCCGGATAGACCGTGGCCAGAATATAGATGCACGTGCACGCGATCGTGCCGCGCCGCCCGATGCGGTCGGAGAACAGACCCGCGAACGGACACAGCGCCGCCGCGAAAAACAGCGCGAGCACCGTGACGAGCAGCGACGTGGCGCGCGACAGATGGCCGGCCACTTGCAGATAGGTCGCGAAGTAGGTCGTGAAGGTATAGAACGAAAGCGCGGTGACCGAGATGAACGCGCCGAGCTTCAGAATATCGCGGCCCTGCGAGCGCAGCGCATCCAGCAGCGGCGCGTGCGCGATCTCGTGCTTGGTTTCGAGCGCCGTGAAGGCCGGCGTTTCGTTGAGGCGGGTGCGCAAGTAAACGCCGATCAGACCGACCGGCGCCGCGGCGAGGAACGGGATGCGCCAGCCCCAGGCGGTCATGTCCGCGGGCGAGAGCGAGGCGTCGAGCGCGTACGCGACGACGGCCGCGCACGCGAACGACGAGAACGTCGAGACGGGAATAAAGCTGCCGTAGAACGCGCGGCGCCCGCGCGGCGCGTGCTCCATCAAATAAGCGCAGGCGCCCGCGTATTCCCCGCCCGCCGAGAAGCCTTGCAGGCAGCGGATCACGGTGAGCAGCAGCGGCGCCCAATTGCCGATGCTCGCGTGCGTGGGAAGCAGGCCGATCAGCGTGGTCGAACCCGCCATCAGCAAGATCGTCACCGCGAGCGTGCGTTTTCTGCCGATGCGGTCGCCGATTATGCCGAAACACAGGCCGCCGAGCGGCCGGAACGCGAATGCGACCGCAAACACCGCGAAGGTCTTGAGCAGCCCGACGGTCGGATCGCCGCTCGGAAAGAATTCGCGCGTCAGAATCGTCGCGAGAAAACCGTAGACCGCGAAATCGAACCACTCGACGAAATTGCCGATGGAAGCGGCGGTGATCACGCGTCTGAGCGTCTTGATATCGACTGCGTACGTCGCTTGGGTGGACATGGGGGGCCTCGCGGCTGGTTTTTAAGTGAACCCAGTATGGGATTGCACAAAAAACGCCACTAGAACAAAACCGTCACTTTGCTGGAACGTAGGCGCAGGATCGGGCCGGAAACGCGACGCCCGCGCGATTGGCGGCGGCCGCGGTGCGAACGCGAGCGGATGCAACGGGCCGTGCCGGCTGTAAGGCGCGGTAATAGCGCGAAACCTTCGGAAAGGGGCGGTTGGGTAAAGTCGGGTTACACACTTCGGTGTGTACTTTCCCCTCTCGTCCGGCGCCCCCCGCCGGACTTTTTTTGCCTGCGATCGGGGGAGGGCGGGGGGCGCAAGCGCGATCTCCTGCGTCCCCCGCACGCGGTCAGTTTAGATTGACGGGTTTTACCCCGCTCACGAGGAACATGAGCGCTGCGCCGCCAAGCGTGACGGTTCCAGCGTCGACGGCCGCTTTGTATCGGGCTTGGTTCTCGACGCAGGTCGTCCAGAGCGTGTCGAATCGAGCGGAATCTTCGCCGCCCGCCAGGAAGTACCGTAGCGACTCCTGCTTGTGAGCGTCGTCGGTATGCCGCCACGCTTTCATGTCGGCGACGACGGTGCGTTGCTCGGCCTGCTCGTACGGCGGATAGAGCGGGATGGCTTTGTCCGAGAGCCATGTCCGGATGCGCTCGAAGCCGACCTGGTTCAGGTACCCGGGCACGAGTCCTCCGAGCGAGTGATCTCCGCGCCCCAACGCGCGGCGTCCACGTTCGACGGCAAAGGCGAATTCGAAATCCTGGGCGGATTCCGCCGGCGTCAGCGCATCGCCGAACGACGACCGCATCGCGAGCGAGCAAAGATTGTCCGGTTCCACACACAGCAACGATCCGCCCGGCTTCAAAACCCGCAACATCTCCCGTATCGCGCGCAACGGATCGCTTACATGGATCAGTACCGTCTGACACGTCACGAAATCGAAACGGGCGTCGGCGAATGGGAGCGACAGCGCGTCGCCATATCCGACATCGATCGTGACGTCGCCGTTACTCGGCGCTGCCGCCCAAGTAGTTGCGTTGCGCAACCATTTCGGGTCGGTGTCCACGCAATTGATCGTCGCACCGGGGGGGAGGTGCGGCGCGATGGTCCGCGTCCAGTGGCCCAGTCCGCAGCCTACCTCGAGTACGGACTGCTTCGATGCGAGATTCAACCGCTCCGCTATCAAATCGACGAAATCCGCATTCCACCAAAGATCGCGGTAATCGCCGAAATATTCTTCCGAATGACCTGCTTGACTCATGTTCCCGACTCCTTGATTGCATGCGCGCTCGGCGAGCGAGCGCGGACACGCCCGGCAGAAAATTCGCGCCGGACGGGTTGGCTGTAGCAATGCGCGGAAGGTCGAGTTACAAGGGGCGATCCCGGCTTCAACGGATGAACTGACTAGATACGGTACTGTGAATAAGAAAGAGGGGCAATATCTTCTTGCCTGTGCGCGCAACGCCGGCACGGCACGCCCCGCGCGCATCGATCCGCTACACTCCCTTCTCCCGCCGCGTTGCCGCCTACGCAAGGATCCCGCATGTACACATCGACGTTCATTTTCCGCGCCGGTCAATACGACGACGAGTTCCATCGGCTCGACCGGCAGATCGCCGACATGGCGCGCGCCATACCCGGCTACGCAGGCGAAGAGACCTGGGAAAATGCCGCCGCCGGGCTGATCCAGAACGTCTACTACTGGGAATCCGAGGAAGCGCTGCAACAGCTGATCACGCATCCCATTCACCTCGAAGCGAAATCGAAACACGCGCGCTGGCTAGACGGCTACCGCGTCGTTATTTCGAAGGTGATGCGCGAGTACGGCGACGGCGGCATTGCACGACAGCCGCCGCCGAATCTTTCCTGATCGTCGCGCGTGGGCGCGCGTGTTCCTTTGTCCCGCACCCGTCGAATATCGCGTCTATAGTGTTCGTATGTAATGGGCCTGCGCCGGTAATTGCAAAAAAAGCCTTTTTTCAGGTACATGAATTGCTCCTCGGGGAAGCCGCGCGCGAATCGCGCGTGTTCCGCGGTCCGAAGTGAGCCGACCGCCTCGCCAAACCGGGAGGTCCCATGCAAAAAAGCAATCTCAAGCGCTGTGCCGCGATTCTTTCCGTAACGACCGTCTTGTTTACCGCGTGCGGCGGCAGAGGCGGAGAGGGAGGGGGCTCGAACGGCGGCAGCGCTTCCCCGCCCGCGGGCGGCATCGATCTCCAGGTCGTCTCGTTCGGCGACAGCCTGTCCGACGTCGGTACGTATGCGCCGATTGCCGGCGCGGTCGGCGGCGGCCGCTTCACGACCAATCCCGGGCAGGTCTGGTCCCAGGACGTGGCGCAGTATTACGGCGGCACGTTGACCGCGGCGTATACGATCGGCCCCACGCACAAACTCAGCGCGCAGAACGGCCTCGGTTACGCGGAAGGCGGCGCCACGGTGGCCACGCCGGCCGACCAGAACGACTTCTTGACCGACGTGATCGGCAACGTCGAAATGCCCGTCAATCAACATGTCGCGTCATATCTGAACGCTCACGGCAGCTAAAACGGCAATCAGCTCGTGCTCGTCTGGGCCGGCGCGAACGACGTGTTGCGGGCCGGCACGCCGCCCGCGGCCACGCAGACCGTGGAGACAGCGGCCAACACGCTCGCGCAATTGATCGGCCAGATCGTCTCGAACGGCGGCGCGCATGTCGTGGTGGTCAATCTGCCGAACATCGGGTTGTCGCCCAAGGGCTTGGCCGCGTCCGACGGCGGCGCGAATTTGACCCAGTTGTCGCAGC
>CAUPOD010000266.1:0-4617 GCA_963512745.1 uncultured Burkholderia sp.
CGCGCGCAGCAGCGCCTCCCGGAGTTCGGCCGCGCGCTCGGCGTGCGCGACGCCGCCGTACGGGCGCCCGGGCTTGCTGGTTTCGAGGGAATTCTCCATCGTCCGATTTGACACGCATCCAGTGCAAAACTAAAGTGTGGTGACGGAACACACCAGATTTACCGGAACAATATCACCAACGAGACCGGCCGTCAGGAGGAAGATACGCGATGAAGGATTTTGCAGGCAAAGTCGCCGCCATCATCGGCGCCGGCTCGGGCATGGGCCGCAGCCTGGCGCCCGAACTCGCGCGCTGCGGCTGCCGTCTTGCCTTGAGCGACATCGACGCAGCCGGCTTGGCCGAAACCGCGGCGCGATGCGCGGCGCGCGGCTTCCAGGTCAGTGCGCGGCGCCTCGACGTGTCCTCGCGCGCGGACGTGTTCGACCGGGCCGTGGCCGCCCGCCAGGATTCCGCATGAGCACTGCTTCTCAGCCGCGCCCCGCCGACCGCGCCTATGCCGGCCGCGCCTATGCCGGCCGCGCCGATCCCGCCGCCGAACCCGTGGACTACGACGTGCTGATCGTCGGCGCGGGCCTGTCCGGCATCGGCGCCGCCTATCACCTGCGCCGGCGCTGCCCCAAGCTCAGCGTCGGAATCCTCGAAGCGCGCGACACGCTGGGCGGCACCTGGGACTTGTTCCGCTACCCCGGCATCCGCTCCGATTCGGACATGTTCACGCTCGGCTATAGCTTCCGGCCCTGGCATAGCGAAAAAGCCATCTCCGAAGGCCGCACGATCCTCGACTACATCCGCGACACCGCGCGCGAATTCGGCATCGACCGCTCGATCCGCTTCGGACATCGCCTCAAGGCCGCGAATTGGGATTCGCAACGCGCGCGCTGGGTGCTGACGGTCGTGCGCGGTAGCGGCGCGCCACAGGAAGAGATCGCACTGACATGCCGCTTCCTGTATCTGTGCAGCGGCTACTACGACTACGAAGCGGGCTACGCGCCGCAATGGCCCGAAATGGACCAGTATCGGGGCGAGCTCGTGCATCCGCAGCACTGGCCCGAAGACCTCGATTACGCCGGCAAACGCGTGGTCGTGATCGGCAGCGGCGCGACGGCCGTGACCCTCGTGCCGTCGCTCGCGGTGCGCGCCGCGCATGTCACGATGCTGCAGCGTTCGCCGACCTACATCGTATCGATCCCCGCGCGCGACAAGATCGCCGACCGCCTGCGCCGCTGGCTGCCGGCCGGGATCGCGCACCGGCTGATCCGCACCAAGAACGTCGCGCTGATGATGTATCTGTACAACCTCGCGCGCCGCAAGCCCGACAAGGTCAAGCAGCTCGTGATCGGCTCCGCGCTCAAGCAGACCCGCGGCCAGCTCGACGCCAAACACCTGACGCCGAGTTACAACCCGTGGGACCAGCGCTTGTGCCTCGTGCCGAACGGCGACCTGTTCAAGGCGATCCGCAACGGACAGGCGACCATCGTCACCGATCGGATCGAACGTTTTACGCCGCACGGCCTGCAACTGAAGAGCGGCGCGCGGCTCGACGCGGATCTGATCGTCACGGCCACCGGCCTCAAGCTGCAGCTCGCGGGCGGCGCCGAGCTGAGCCTGGACGGACGCCCCATCGATCTGTCCAAAAGCATCTGGTACAAGGGCATGATGTACAGCGGCGTCCCGAACCTGGCCGCCTCGTTCGGTTATACGAACGCCTCGTGGACGCTCAAGGCCGAGCTGATCGCGCAGTACGTGTGCCGCCTGCTCAACCATATGGATGCGCACGGCTTCGACACCTGCATGCCCGTCGCGGACGGCGCCGGCGTCGAACCCGAACCCGCGATCAACCTGAGTTCCGGCTACGTTCAGCGCGCGGCCGCGCTGCTGCCGAAGCAGGGCGGCAAGCGCCCGTGGAAGGTCTATCAAAACTACGCGCGCGACGTCGCATTGTTCAAATTCGGCTCGCTCGACGACGGCGCGATGTGTTTCGGGCACCGCCGCGCGCCGCCCGGCGGCGCGCACGCCCCGGCATCGGCATCCATCCATGAAGAGGTGAACTCGTGATCAGCACCATCGTCGCCGCCGTCGTCCTCGTGAATCTCGCGCTCGCGGTCTTCACGTACTACATCTCGCACCGCATCGAGGCAAGCTTCCCGCCGCAAGGCAAATTCGTGGAAGTGGGCGCGGACCGGCTGCACTACGTCGAATACGGCAGCCCCGACAAACCCGCCGTCGTGTTCGTGCACGGGCTCGGGGGCCAGTGGCGGAATTTCGTGTACCTGGACCTGAAGGGACTCGCGCAGGACTACCGCGTGATCGCCGTGGACCGCCCCGGCGCGGGCCAGTCGATCCGCGGCGCGCGTTCGCGCGCGAACATCTATGCGCAGGCGGACACGATCGCCCGGTTCATCGAGACGCTCGGGCTCGACAAGCCCGTCGTGATCGGCCATTCGCTCGGCGGTGCGATCACGCTGGGGCTCGCGCTCAATCATCCGCAGCACCTGCGCCGCGCGGGGCTGATCGCGCCGCTGACCATGAACGAATCGGAACCGCCCGAAGCATTCCGCGGGCTGCGTCTAGAAGCGCCGCTGCTGCGCCGCTACGTATCGCTGACGCTCGGCATTCCCGTCATGATGCTGTTCGGCCGCAAGGGCGTGATGCAGGTGTTCGCGCCGGAAGCCGTGCCGCGCGATTTTCCGACCAGGGGCGGCGGCCTGACCAGCCTGCGTTCGTGCGCGTTCTACTCGGCCTCGACCGATCTGGTCGCCGCCCCCGAGGATCTGCCCGACATGGAGCGCCGCTACGCTTCCCTGACCGTGCCGGTGGATATGCTGTTCGGCCGCGAGGATGCGATCCTGCCGTTCCGCAAGCACGCCGAAGGGTTGGTGCAGAAGCTGCCGAGCGTCAACCTGCGCGCCGTCAGCGGCGGCCACATGCTGCCCGTGACGCAAGCAGCCGATACCACGGCATGGGTGCGCGAAGTCATGCAGGCCGCGCACACCGAGCAATCGGCAAAGACGCCCGCTTAAAGCCGCTAACCGCGGCCATTTCTTCCGACTTCGGCGCCCGGCGCGGCGGCGCGCCCGCCCTTCCCGTTACGTCCCCTGCGCACGTTACGTAGCACGCGGCGCCCGAGTGGCGCCGCGTCTGCCACGCAAGATCTATAACACGTTAATTGCGCGAATTTTACGGGCAATCGTTTGCAGATACCGCCATTTAGCGTAATACATGCGATTACCCTTACTTCGGCCGTGAGTGGCATGAAAGTTGCGTTTGCATACCGATTATTTGAAAAGAATGACCGGAGATATGTATGCGCAGCGTCAATCTATCAGCCATCGCCATCGGTGTGTCGGCCTTGCTCTCGCTCAGTGCTTGCGGCGGGGACGGCTTCACGGTGCCGGGCAGCACGGGAATCACCAATAACGGGTCGTCGGGCGGCTCATCCGGGGCGTCTTCGTCGGGGTCGTCTTCGGGATCATCCTCCGGGTCTTCGTCGGGCTCTTCGTCGGGCTCTTCGTCGGGCTCTTCGTCGGGCTCTTCGTCGGGGTCGTCTTCGGGGTCGTCTTCGGGTTCTTCCTCGGGTTCTTCTTCCGGCTCGTCTTCGGGTTCTTCCTCTGGCTCGTCTTCTGGTTCCTCGTCGGGTTCCTCTTCAGGCTCGTCGTCAGGCAGCGGCTCCACGCCGCTCGGCACGATCCTCAAGCAGACCGGCAAGCTCGTGGCCGATACGGGCGGCACGGTGTCCACGCTCGGCAATACCATTTCGAGCACGGGCGGCAACGTTCCGTTGCCGGGCAGCGGCAGCGTGGCGGGCGGCTTGGGCGGAGCGGTCTCCAATCTCGGCGCCGGCGTGCAGGCACTCGGCAACGGCACCGCGTCGGGGCTCGGCACGATCGGTGTCGCGTCCAATCCGCTGAATCCGACACTCGGCTCCTCGAGCAACCTCGTGATCGACGCAGGGCAAGCAGTCGAAGCGCTCGGCGCGGGCGTCGGCGGCGCCGGTACGGGAGAGGCCGCACCGATCGCGCCGCTCACGTCGCCGCTCGGCTCGGGCGTGCAGGCCCTCGGCGCGGGCGTCGTGACGGTGGGCCAGGCGCTCGGCGCCGGACTCGCCAGCGCGCCGGCACAGCAGCTCGAGAGCGGCCTGAGCCTGGCCGCCAACCCGCTCACCACGAGCGTGTCGGACCTCACGCAGACGATCGGCAACGACACCATGACCGGCGTGCCGCTCAACAACCTGTTCGTGACCGTCGGCAGCGGAATCGGTACTGCCGGCCTCGGCCTCAGAGGCGCATGCGACAACCAGGTCGCACAGGCAGTCGGCGGCGTCGTGCAGCAGCTCGGCATCACGGTGGCGAGCGTCGGCGGCCTGTTCGTGGGCACACCGACCAATCCGTTCGGCACGCTGCCGAGCCCGTTCAATGCGCTGCCGAATCCGTTCGCATTCGGCTTGCCGTCGGGTGGCGGCTCCGGGTCGCTGCCCGCGCCGCTGGGTAGTCTCGCGAACGTGTTGAACAACGGCGCGGGCGCGCTGAGTACCGGGGCGGCTTCCGTGACTTCGGTGCTGTCGGGCACAGGTGCGGGCGGCAGCGGTCTGCCCGGCGCATCCAACCTCATCGGCGCAC
>CAUPOD010000267.1:0-4614 GCA_963512745.1 uncultured Burkholderia sp.
GTCCGCCGCGATCGACAAGCTCGCCGCCACGGCGCACAGCGACCCCGCCGCGCACGCGCTGCTCGAGGCGCTGTCGAACGACAGCGTGCTGGCGACCGATTCCGGCGAAGTGCTGATTCAGACGGGCGACGCGCTCAAGGATGCCGTCACGGGCAAACCCGTGACCGACAACAGCGCGCAGCCCGTCACGCTGAACAATCTGCTGCGCAGCAAAGTCGCGGGTGCGCTCGCGGGCGGCCAACTCAGCGCGGCCGATCCCGCCGCGCGCGGCGCCGCGATCGACGCGCTGCTGCGCAACCCCGATCCGTCGATGACCGCGCAGATCGACGCAGCGCGCGCACGCGAGACGGTGCCCGCGCTCAAGACCAAGCTCGACATGCTGTGGGCCATGAGCGCGCTGCACGACGCGAACTCCGCGGTGCGCCTCGAAGCGACCGAGATCGTCGCGCGCCGCGAAGATCTCGGCATGTACGAGCTGCTGCGCCCGCTCGTCGCGAAGGACGCGGACGGCAACTACCTCGAAGCCGACGTGCGCGTGCGCGAGGCGGCCCAGCGCGGCCTCGACGCGCTCGATTCGATCCAGCGCCGCAGCCAGATCGCGGGCACCGTGTTCGCGGGGCTGTCGCTCGGCAGCGTGCTGCTGCTCGCGGCGCTCGGCCTCGCCATCACGTACGGCCTGATCGGCGTCATCAACATGGCGCACGGCGAGTTCCTCATGATCGGCGCGTATGCGGCCTACGTCGCGCAAACCGTGTTCCAGCGCTACGCGCCCGGCGCATTCGACTGGTATCCGCTGCTCGCCGTGCCCGCCTCGTTCGCAGCGGCCGCGCTGGTGGGGCTGCTGATCGAGCGGCTGATCCTGCGCCATCTGTACGGACGCCCGCTCGAAACGCTGCTGACCACGTTCGGCGTGAGCCTGATCCTGATCCAGGCCGCACGCACGATCTTCGGCGCGCAGAACGTGCAGGTGCGCAACCCGTCGTGGATGAGCGGCGGCCTGACCGTGCTGCCGAACCTGATCCTGCCGTACAACCGGCTCGCGATCCTGCTCTTCTCGCTGGCCGTGATCGCGCTCGCGTGGGCCGTGCTCAACAAGACGCGGCTCGGCCTGTTCGTGCGCGCCGTCACGCAGAACCGCCGCATGGCCGCGTGCGTCGGCGTCAAGACCGCGCGCGTGGATGCCTACGCGTTCGCATTCGGCGCCGGCATCGCGGGGCTCGGCGGCTGCGCGCTCTCGCAGATCGGCAACGTCGGCCCCGACCTCGGCCAGAGCTACATCATCGATTCGTTCATGGCCGTCGTGCTCGGCGGTGTGGGCCAGCTGGCGGGCACGGTGCTCGGCAGCTTCGGGCTCGGGCTCGTGGCCAAGGCCGTCGAACCGTTCTGGGGCGCCGTGCTGGCCAAGATCGCGGTGCTCGTGCTGATCGTCCTGTTCATTCAAAAGCGTCCGCAGGGGCTGTTTGCCCTCAAGGGCCGCAGCGCGGAGGCTTGAGATGAGCGACCTCGGCGTCTCCGCCTCGCCCCCCACCCGGCCGGCCTCGGCCGAGCGGTTCGCGCTCGGCCTGCCCGCGCGCCCCGCGCTGCTCTCGCCGCGCGCGTGGCTCGTGCTGCTGATCCTCGTGGCCGTGGTCGGCATCGGCGTGCCGGTCAGCACGCTCGTGCTGCCCGCGGCGAGCCCGCTGCACCTGTCCGACTATGCGCTCACGGTGGTCGGCAAGTTCATGTGCTATTCGATCTGCGCGCTCGCGCTCGATCTCGTGTGGGGCTACTGCGGCATCCTGAGCCTCGGCCACGGGCTGTTCTTCGCGCTCGGCGGCTATGCGATGGGCATGTACCTGATGCGCGAGATCGGCCATGACAGCGTGTACGGCAGCGACCTGCCCGATTTCATGGTGTTCCTGAACTGGCACAGCCTGCCGTGGTACTGGCGCGGCACCGAGTATCTGCCGTACGCGCTGCTGCTCGTAGTGCTCGTGCCGGGCGTGCTGGCCTGGGTGTTCGGGTATTTCACGTTCCGCTCGCGCGTGAAGGGCGTGTATCTGTCGATCATCACGCAGGCGCTCACGTACGCCGCGATGCTGCTGTTCTACCGCAACGAAACGGGCTTCGGCGGCAACAACGGCTTCACCGATTTCAAGCGCATCGCGGGTTTTCCGATCGCGCACATCGGCACGCGCACGGTGTTGTTCCTGCTGACCTTCGCGGCGCTCGTGCTGTGCTTCATCGCGGCGCGCGCGATCGTCACGTCGAAGCTCGGCCGCGTGGTCACGGCCGTGCGCGACGGCGAGACGCGCCTGATGTTCCTCGGCTACAGCCCGCTCGGCTACAAGCTGTTCGTGTGGACCGTGTCGGCCGTCATGTGCGGCATCGCGGGCGCGCTGTACGTGCCGCAGGTCGGCATCATCAATCCGAGCGAGATGTCGCCGGCCAATTCGATCGAGATGGCGATCTGGGTCGCCGTCGGCGGCCGGGGCACGCTGATCGGGCCCGTGATCGGCGCGTTCGCGGTGAACGGCGCGAAGAGCTTCTTCACGGCGAATTTCCCCGAATACTGGCTGTTCTTCCTCGGCTTGATTTTCGTGCTGGTGCCGCTGCTGCTGCCGCGCGGCATTCTCGGCCTGATCGCGGGTCTCGGTGCGCGCAGGGACGGCAAATGAACGAAAACGCCATGACGCCGAACCTCGCGCAGCCCGACGGCGGCGAGTTCGCATTGAGCGGCACGGCCGCGCTCGCGCGCTTCGTCACGCCGGGCGAGATCGACATCGCGCACGGCACGATCCTGTATCTCGACGACATCAACGTGAGCTTCGACGGCTTTCGCGCGCTCAACGATCTCTCGCTGGCGATCGACGCGGGCGAGCTGCGCTGCGTGATCGGCCCGAACGGCGCGGGCAAGACCACGATGATGGACGTGATTACGGGCAAGACGCGGCCCGGCAGCGGGCAGGCGTTTCTCGGGCAGACCATCGACCTGTCGCGCCTGAGCGAGGCCGAGATCGCGCGTGCCGGGATCGGCCGCAAGTTTCAGAAGCCGACCGTGTTCGAGCAACATCCCGTGTGGGAAAACCTCGAACTTGCGATGCAGACCGACAAGCGCTGGTTCGCCTCGCTGCGCGCGCGGCTCGACCGGACCACGCAGCAGCGGATCGAGGAAACACTGGAGCTGATCCAACTCGAGGACAGTGCCTACCGCACCGCCGGCGAGCTGTCGCACGGGCAGAAGCAGCGGCTCGAGATCGGCATGCTGCTGATGCAGCGCCCCGCCCTGCTGCTGCTCGACGAGCCCGCGGCCGGCATGACCGATCACGAGACCATGGCGCTGGCCGACTTGCTCAATGCGCTGCGCGGCACGTGTTCGATGGTGGTGGTCGAGCACGACATGGAGTTCGTGGCCGCGCTCGCGGGCGAGAGCGGCCGCGTGACCGTGTTGGCCGAGGGCCGCGTGCTCGCGGAGGGCACGCTCGATCAGGTCAAGCAGAACGAGGCCGTGATCGAATCGTATTTGGGGCGATGAACCGTGCCGTACCACGATGCATCAATTGGACGAACGAGATGTTGAGCATTGAAGCGCTGAACCAGTTTTACGGCGGCAGCCATATCCTGCGCAACGTGAGCCTGACGGCCGAGACCGGCAAGCTCACGGTGCTATTGGGGCGCAACGGCGTGGGCAAGACGACGCTGCTGCGGTGCCTGATGGGCGTCGTGCCGGCCAAGAGCGGCGGCATCGCATGGCAGGGCCGCGCGCTCGAAGCCCTGCCTTCTTACGCGCGCGTCGGCGCGGGTCTCGCGTACGTGCCGCAGGGGCGCGATATTTTTCCGCGGCTGACGGTGGAAGAAAACTTGCTCGTGGGCGCCGCCAGCCGCAAGGGCCGCGCGAAGATACCCGACCGCATCTACGAATTGTTTCCGGTCTTGAAAGACATGAAACTGCGGCGCGGCGGCGACCTGTCGGGGGGGCAGCAGCAGCAGCTCGCGATCGGACGCGCGTTGATGAGCGAGCCGCGGCTGTTGATTCTCGACGAGCCGACCGAGGGGATCCAGCCGTCGATCATTCAGGACATCGGGCGTACGCTGCGGCAGCTCGTCGATGAGGCGGGCATGACGATTTTGCTCGTGGAGCAGTATTACGATTTCGCGCGCTCGATCGCGGACAATTATTGGGTGATGAGCCGGGGGGAAGTGATCGCTGGCGGCGCGGCGGGGGAGATGGACGCACGTGGCGTGCGGGAATTGATTTCGGTTTGAGGGTGGTTTGGGTGGGTTGTTTGGGGGTTGAAAACCGGGTGGGCATGTGGGAGGTGGGGTGTTGTGGTTTGGATTTCTGCTTCCGGTTGCCTCCAGCAGATAGCCTACCCAGTCCCGACCGTTCCATTGCCCGAAAAATCTACCCCCTCTGATCGCTTCTTTTTTCCTACTTAATCAACCCACGTTTCGCAACCGCAGAAGGCAGGAAAACCGTGGGAAGGGTTTATAGCGCGAGTGGTAAATCAGAGATGGGTTGGGGTTTGGTTTTCTAGGAAAATGACCGGTCGGGGGGGGGGGGGGGTTTTGTATGTTGGGCCACCCCCCCCCAATCACAACCCCCCCCCCCCCCCCCCCCCAAAAACCCCAAAA
>CAUPOD010000268.1:0-4606 GCA_963512745.1 uncultured Burkholderia sp.
GGGGCCGTCCTTGTCGCTCGTGACGATGAAGGTGTGCCCGTTCGCTTCCATATAGCTGCGCAGGCCCAGCGCGCCCGACACGCAGCCGACGAGTTCGCCGGGTTTGAAGCCGAGCGGCGGCTGCGGATCGGGCACGGTCTGGCCGTTTTCGTAGCGGGTGACGACCGGGATCGAATCGCGCGCGTAGTGAGGCGGATAGCCTTCCATGGGATCCGGATAGAGAACGCACAGAACGGTTGCCATTTGAGTGCCACTCCTTACTCGATGCGCGAAGCGCGCGTAATGTTGGAGTTCTACCGGCGCGTGATACGGGATACAAGCTACAGTGCTTACTGCTTTGTAGGGTTACGGTTTCTGTGCCTGTTTTTTTCCGGGGCCGCGTCGATAATAGTCGCCTTACGTGATCGGCTCGGAGCGATGCAATGACAGCAACTTCATCCCGGGACGAGAATCCCGATTTCTCGCAAGGCGTGCCGCTCGACAGCCTCTCCGACGGCGCGATGATTGCCGGCCACCTCGGCGAGGAACCGATTTTGCTGGTGCGGCGCGGCGACGATCTGTTCGCCGTGGCCGCGCTGTGCCCGCATTATCATGCGCCGCTGGCCGATGGTTTGCTAGTCGGCAATACGATCCGCTGTCCGATGCATCATGCCGCGTTCGACCTGTGTACGGGCGCGTTGCTGCGTCCGCCCGCTCTCGACGATCTCAAGTGTTGGCGCGTCGAGCGCCGCGACGGCCGCGCTTTCGTGGGCCCTGCGCTGCCCGCGTTGCAGCCGCCGGTCGTGACGGAGCCGGGGCTGCCCGAATCGGTCGTGATCGTCGGCGGCGGCGCCGCGGGTCTCGTCGCCGCCGATGCGTTGCGGCGCGAGGGTTATACAGGGCCCGTCACGATGGTCGGCGCTGATCCGGCGTTGCCGTACGACCGCCCGAACCTGTCCAAGGACTATCTGGCAGGCACCGCGCCGGCCGATTGGCTGCCGCTGCGCGATCCATCGTATTACCCCGAACACAAGATCGAAACGCGCAGCGATACGCGCGTGAGCGCGATCGATCCCGCGCACAAGACCGTTACGCTGGCGGACGGCTCGCGCTTGGCGTACGGCGCGCTGCTGCTCGCCACGGGCGCCGACCCGGTTCGCTTGAACGTGCCCGGCGCCGACGCGGCGCATGTGGCCGTCGTGCGCTCGCTCGCCGATTGCGATGCGTTGATCGCGCGCTGCGCCACCGCGAAGCGGTGCGTGATCGTCGGCGACAGCTTCATCGGGCTCGAGGTCGCCGCCTCGCTGCGCGCGCGCGGGCTAGCCGTCGACGTGATCGCGCGCGATGCGGGGCCGCCCATGACGCGCATTCTCGGCGAGGCGCTCGGCAAGATGGTGCAGACGCTGCACGAGGCGCACGGCGTGGTGTTCCATTTCGATGCGACGCTCGCGGAGATCGCGCCCGACCACGTCAAGCTCTCGACGGGCGAGACGCTGCCCGCGGATCTGGTCGTGGCCGGTATCGGCGCGCGGCCCGACATTCAACTCGCGCAGCAAGCCGGCTTGACGGTGAACGGCGGCGTGGTGGTGGATGCGTACATGCAGACCAGCGCACCGGGCATTTACGCCGCGGGCGATATCGCGGCATGGCCCGATCCGCGCACGGGCGCGCCGGTTCGCGTCGAGCACTGGGTCGTCGCGGAGCGGCAGGGCATGACGGCCGCGCGCAACATGCTCGGCAAGCGCGAACGGTTCGACGCCGTGCCGTTCTTCTGGAGCCAGCATTACGAGACGGTGATCAACTACGTGGGGCACGCGACGCAATGGGAGCGCGCCGAAGTCGACGGCGATCCCGCCGCGCACGATTGCGCGGTAACCTATTGGCAAAATGGCGTTCGGGCCGCGGTCGCAACCGTCGGCCGGGATTTGGAAAGTCTTCGAGCGGAACTCATGCTCGAACAAATGGGAGAGTGAATTTATGTCGGATCAACAAGACGGTTTGAGCGCAGCATTCCTGGCGAAGCAGCGCGAGCGGCTCGAAGCGCTGCAGCGCGAATTGCTCGGCGGCGAGGAAGGCACCATCGCCGACGAACGCGTGCAGGAAGAGCAGTTCAGCTCCGAGGCGCAAGAGCGCGAGGACGATGCGCAGCGGCGCGAGCAGTACGTCGCGAACCAGGCGCTGCGCAACGTGAACGACCAACGCATCGGCGACATTCAGCGCGCGCTGGAGAAGATCGCCGACGGCACGTACGGCTATTCGGACGAAAGCGGCGATCCGATCCCGGTCGCGCGCCTCGAAGCGGTACCCGAGGCCATCTACACGGTGGAGGAGCAGGGCAAGCGCGAAAGCGCGGAAGGCGCCCGGTAATCGATCGAGCGGGCCGCGTTGCGCGGCCCCTTGCGAACGGCGCGCGCCCGAGGGCCGCGCCGTTTGTGTTTTCAGGGGGCCGCCAGTTGCGCGAACATCGGGTAGAGCGACGCCACCAGCAGCGCGGCCATCGTCAGGTTGAAGATGCGCCGCGCGCGCGGCTTGGCCAGAAAGCCGCTCAAGGCTTGGCCGAACGCGGCCCACAGCGAAATGCACGGCAGCCCGACCACCACGAACAATCCCGCCATCGCGAGCGCGCTGAGCCGGTGATCCGCAGACAGCCGAATCGTGGCCGCGGCGCTCAGCACCATCATCCACGCTTTAGGGTTGATCCATTGAAACGCGAGCCCTTCGAGGTACGTCATCGGGCGCGCCCGCGCCTGCTGCGCGCGAAGCTCGCCCGAACTGCCGATACGCCAGGCCAGATACAGCAGGTAGGCCGCGCTGAACGCCTCGAGCACCGTGTAGAGCGCCGGCACGCGCGCGACTACCTCGCCGAGGCCAAGGCCTACCGACATCATCAGCAGTGCGACGCCGGTACTGATGCCGAGCATGTGCGGAACGGTGCGCCGCACGCCGAAGTTGACGCCCGAGGCGAGCAGCATCGTGTTGTTCGGGCCCGGCGTAATCGTCATCACCAGCGCGAACAGAATGCCGGCGGGGAGGGCGTTCGATAATACGGGGTCCATGATGCGTGCTCCGGTCAGATACGAGGAACACGCAGTGTAGAAAATTAAATCGATACAGTACCTGTACAGTTAATCAAATGCTTTCCTGTACATGCAGGTGGCACGATCAATCGTCGTCGTGATGGTGGCGCCAGTGCTTGTAGTAGTGCTTGCGCCATTTGCCGTAGTCCTCGTCCTCATCGTCCGAGTAGCCGTAGCCGTAGACCGGATAGGCGACGACCGCAGGACGCGGCGCGACGTAGACCGGCGGCGGAGGCGCCATATAGACCGGCGCCGGCGCATAGACCGGCACCCCCGGTATGCCGATGCCGACCGACAGATCGACCCCGCCCGCCATTGCGCTGCCGGACGCCGCGAGCGCGAGCGCTCCGCCCAAGATTGCCATGCGTTTCATGTTCATCCTCCCGTCCCGAATTGCTTATATGCCGGGGCCTCCGGCCTGTTGCCGAGACTGTAGTGGAGGGCGCCGAGGCGAGGTGAAACGGTGCGGCGAGAGTCGTAACGCAACGTAACAATTAGTGCCCCTTCGTTTTCTCGCAAGAGCCTTTTGGGCGGAGATGCGCTACGCTGCCGCTTCCGCCGTCGGGATTCTTCCCTTAAAGAAATCATGGCTTTCGAATCGACCCCGCTCAAGCGCCCCGGAAAAATCGCGATTCCGCGCACGGTCTGGGCATTGGGTCTCGTCAGCCTGTTTATGGATCTGTCGTCCGAGCTCGTGCATGCGCTGCTGCCGATCTACTTGGTTACGACCATGGGCATGAGCGTGGCCGCGCTCGGCGTGCTCGAAGGCGCGGCCGAGGCGACCGCCATGATCGTGAAGATATTCTCGGGCGCGATCAGCGACTGGCTCGGGCGCCGCAAGGGGCTTCTGTTGCTCGGCTACGGCCTGGCTGCCTTCACGAAACCGTTGTTTCCGCTCGCCACCGCGCCGGGGCTCGTGGTGGCGGCGCGCTTGCTCGACCGCGTCGGCAAGGGAATTCGCGGCGCGCCGCGCGATGCGCTCGTGGCCGACGTGGCGTCCCCGGAGATCCGCGGCGCCTGCTTCGGCTTGCGCCAGTCGATGGATACGACCGGCGCGTTTCTCGGGCCGCTGCTTGCGATTGCGCTGATGTTCTGGTTCGCGGACCGTATTCGCGCGGTCCTGTGGTTCGCGGCGGTTCCTGCTTTCATTGCACTCGGCCTGATCGTGTTCGGCGTGCGGGAGGCCGCCGCTGTGCCCGAGTCCGGGCATTTCCGCTCCCCGCTGCATTGGCGCGCGCTGCGCAGCTTTCCCGCGCGTTACTGGTTCGTCGTTGCGATCGGCTCCGCGTTTACGCTCGCGCGCTTCAGCGAAGCGTTTCTGGTGCTGCGCGCGCAGCAAACGGGCCTCGCGATGGCATGGATCCCGGGCGTGATGGTCGTGATGAGTCTCGCGTATGCGCTGTCAGCGTGGCCAGTCGGCATCTTGTCGGACCGGCTGGATCCGCGGAAGCTGCTGGCGCTCGGCATGGGGCTGTTGATCGTGGCCGATCTGCTGCTCGGTGTCGGCGGATCCGTGCCGACGATATTGATCGGCACGGCGGTGTGGGGGC
>CAUPOD010000269.1:0-4596 GCA_963512745.1 uncultured Burkholderia sp.
CTTCTGCAGCGTGATCGGCTTTTCCAGAAACGCGAGCGCGCCGATCTTGGTGGCCTCGACGGCCGTATCGATCGTCGCGTGCCCCGACATCATGATCACGGGCATCGTCAGTTGGCCCTGATTGGCCCACTCCTTGAGCAGCGTCACGCCATCGGTATCGGGCATCCAGATATCGAGCAGCACGAGGTCCGGCTCGCGCTGCTGCCGGTAGGCGCGCGCAGCCTGCGCGTTCTCCGCCAGGTCGACGATATGCCCTTCATCGCTGAGGATCTCCGAGAGCAATTCCCGGATGCCCATTTCGTCATCTACCACCAGGATGGTTGCCATTTATGCTGCCTTTGTCTGCTCAGTATCTTTTGTTTTCGTCGGCGCCGAATCAACCGACGCAGGGTTGACGGACGCCGCGGACGCATCGCCCTCGGTCTCGCCGCAAGGCGCATCGGCCGCCATCTGCAGGAACAGGATCGACACCTGCGCCCCCTCCACCGTCTCGCCGTGCATGCGATTGCGCAAGTCGATGCGCGCGCCGTGCTCGTCGATGATCTTCTTCACCGTCGCCAGTCCGAGCCCCGTGCCTTTCGCCTTGGTGGTCACATAAGGCTCGAACGCGCGCGTCAGAATGCGCGCCGGAAAGCCGGGGCCGTTGTCGGAAACGGTCAGCCGCACCGCGAGCGGCGTTTTGCCGTCCGCGTCGGGATCGCCATATTCTACTGTCTTGGTCTCGATCGCCACGCGCGGATGCTCGAGGTCGGCGACCGAATCCTGCGCATTCTGCAGCAGATTGTGGATCACCTGGCGCAGTTGCGTCGCGTCGCCATAGATCACGGGCAGCGGCTGCAGGTCGGCGACGATCTCGCTCTTGCTCTCGCCCGCGCCGTACAGGCTCAATACTTCGCTGACCAAATCGTTGAGCTGCAGCGGCGTCAGCACGACGGGCGGCGTGCGCGCGTATTCGCGGAAATCGTCGACCATGCGCTTCATGGCCGAGACCTGGTTGACGATCGTGGTCGAGCCGCGCTTGAGCACTTCCGCGTCGGCCGGCGCGAGCTTGTCGGCGAGCTTCATCTGCAGCCGCTCGGCCGACAGCTGGATCGGCGTGAGCGGGTTCTTGATCTCGTGCGCGAGACGCCGCGCGACTTCGCCCCAGGCCACCGAGCGCTGCGCGGAGATCACGTCCGAGATGTCGTCGAACACCACCACGTAGCCGGCCGTCTCGTCCGCGTCGTGTCCCTCGCTCAACAGCCGCGTGCCGCGCACGAGCAGCGTGAGCGGCTCGTTCTCGCCCGGCATCTCGACCGCGAACTGCTGCTGCCAGTGGCCGCGGTCGAGGCCGCCGTGGCCGGCCGCCTCGCGCTCCGCGAATGCCTTGCGCACCATCGCGCCGAATTCCTTGACCGCCGCGATCTTTTCGAGCGGCTCGCCGATCTGCTCGTTGAACGGCTGCCGGAAGATGCGCTCCGCGCCGCGGTTGACCATCGTCAGGCGGAACTGGCGGTCGAGCACGAACACGCCGGCCGTCAGATTCGCGAGAATGCTTTCGAGGTACGCCTTCGAATGTTCGAGCGCGACGCGGTTGCTCTCCACGGCCTGACGCGCTTCCGCGAGCTGACGCGTCATCGCGTTGAACGACTGCGTGAGGAAGCCGAGTTCGTCGCGCGAGTTGATCTCGCCCTTCGGCGTGTAGTCGCCCTCGGCCACTTCCTTGGTGCCCTGCGCGAGCAGGAACAGCGGCCGCGCGAGCTGATTGCCGAGCACCAGCGCGATCATCATCGCGATGAAGGTCGCGAGGAACAGCGCGAGCGTCAGCGTGCCGATGTACATCTTGCGCAGCCCGCTGCGGCCCAGCGCCTTCTCTTGATAGTCGCGGTACGCGCGCTGCACGGCGTCGGCGTTGCGCGCGAGCGTGGCGGGCACGGGCTGGGTGAGGTCGAGATAGCGCGCGGCCGGCGCGAGCAGCGACGTGCTCGTGTCGGGAATGCGCTGAATCACGTGCAGCCGCAGCGTGCCCTTGGCCGGGCTCGGCACGGCATCGGGCTTGCTGCCCGCGTCGGGGTCGGTGCCGTCCTCGATCGCCGCGTAGCCGCCGTGCTGGGTGGCCTGTTCGAGCATCAGCGGCGTCGGCGTCTGGCTCGGCACGAGCGTCGAAAAATTGCCCGACGCCTGCGCGGCGATGCGCAGGTTCGGCGTCGAGCCGGGCGTGGTGTCGCCGACCTCCTCGACGATCTCCGCGTTCTGCACGCCGAACTGGTCGCGCAAGCGCAGCAGCGTCAGCGTCGAGCCGTTCGTGGTGCCGTCGCTGCTCGCGAGCTGGTCCGCCATCACGCGGCCCTTGGTCTGCAAATCGGACAGCGACGCGTCGAGCACGCCGCGCCCGAGATTGAGGCCGGCCGTGAGCGCCGTCTCGACGTTGACGTCGAACCAAGATTCGATGCTGCGCGACACGAACTGATAGGACACGAGATAGATCAGCGCGCCCGGCACCACGCCGACCAGCGCGAAGAACACCGCGAGCTTGGCCAGCAGGCGCGTGCCGAACTTGCCCTGGCGCAGCCGCGCCACGATCATCGCGACGAGGCCAAGCACGATCAGCAGGAACACGACCGCGACGATGATGTTGGCCGCGTACAGCCACGAGTAGTAGCGATCGAAAAATTCCGTGTTGGCGCTCGCGGCGGCCAGCAGCACGAGCAGCAGCAGCGCCACGGCCGCGACCACGGCCACGATCGCGCGCGTCAGGATGCTCTTGCCGTTGCTGAGGCCGATGAATTTACCTGCCACGATCGGTCACCGTGAAAACGAAGCGCTTCCAATCCGACGCGAGCATCCAGTCGCGGTTGTTGACCGCATCGACCTGGAACGGCTTCGCCATCAGCGCCGTATCGAGCGCCATGCGCACCGACGCCGTGTAGGTTTCGCCGGGCGTGACCTGGTTCTTGTCGATTACGTGCCACGACGTGATGTGCCGCACCACGGCGAGCGCGTCCTTGAGCGACGTGAAACTCTGATGCAGGCCGCCCGTGCTCACGCGATATTCGTTGACCAGCGGCACGTAGGACAGGCGCATGGTTTGCGTGACGGCCACCGGCACCTCGTCGAACCAGTACCAGCGCGGGCGGCTCAGTTCGAAACTCGTCGTGAAATAGAGCGGGACGCCCTTGTTGACCGTGTCGGTGAGGTTGCTGTTGAGCTCGAAGTCGAACTGCGCGTCGAGGCTCCAGCCGCTGCCGTCCGCTTGCAGGGACGCGCGCTGCACGTCGATCGTATCGGCGTGCGCGGGCGCGCCGGCGCCCAGCGTCAGGGCCAGCAAGAGCGTGGCCGCCAGCCGGAAAAGAAGAAAGCGTTTAATCGTCACCGTTTCTGAAAGCGCGCGTAATAGAACCCGTCGTGATCGGCCGGCCGGCCCGATGCGCCGCTTGCAGCGTGCGCGTCGCCTCGTGCCTCGCCTTGCGCCGCATGCGGCGCAAGCTGGCCAGGCGCGTCCAATCGTACCGCATCTTCGTGAGCCGCTTCAAACCAGCGTGCCTGCGCCTCGCCCTCGGCGGGGAAGATCGAGCAGGTGACGTACAGCAGTTCGCCGCCCGGCTTGACGAGCGGCCAGAGCGCCTCCGCAATGCGGCGCTGTTCCGCAGCCAGCGCCACGATATCGTCCGCGCGCCGCAGCCAGCGGATGTCGGGGTGGCGGCGCACGATGCCCGAGGCCGAGCACGGCACGTCGGCGAGGACGCGGTCGAACGGCTGGCCGTCGTGCCACTGCTCCGGCGCGCCGGCGTCGCCGATGCGCACCTGCGCGTGCAAGCCGAGGCGCGCGAGATTCTCGCCGATGCGCGCGGCGCGCGCGGGATCGCTTTCGAGCGCGACCACGTCGGCGCCGGCCAGTTCGAGGATATGCCCGGTCTTGCCGCCCGGCGCCGCGCACGCGTCGAGCACGCGCATGCCGTCGCGCGCGCCGAGCCATTCGGCCGCGAGCTGCGCGCCCGCGTCTTGAACCGAAACCACGCCGTCCGCGAAACCGGGAATGCGGTCGACCGGCATCGCTTCGCGCAAACGCACCCCGTGCAGCCCCAGCGGCTCGGCCGCGATGCCGGCGTCGCGCAGCGTGGCCAGATAGGCGTCGCGCGTGGCGCGGCGCACGTTCACGCGCAGCGTGAGCGGGCCTTGCGTATCGGCCGACGCGAGGATCTGCTGCCAGGTGTCGGGCCACGCGGCGCGCACGGCGTCGATCCACCACGGCTCGTAGTTCCAGCGTGCGCGCGGATCGGCCTCCCAGCGCGCGCGCAAGCTGTCCTTCTCGCGCAGAAAGCGGCGCAGGACCGCATTGACCAAGCCCTTCGCGAACGCGGACTCGCGGCGCGCGCCGATCGCCGTGACGGCCTGATCGACGACCGTAAACGGCGTGTAGGCCGCATGCGCCTCGTCGTCGAGCAGCAGCGCGAACGCGCACACGAGCACGGCGCGCACGTGCGCGGACGGCGCCTTGTCCACGAGTGCGCCGACGAGCCACTCGGCGGTGCCGAGCCGGCGCATGGCGCGGTAGGCAATGTATTGGATCGCGCCGCGCGACAGCGCGCGGGCTTCGGGCGGGAGCGCGGACTGAAC
>CAUPOD010000270.1:0-4587 GCA_963512745.1 uncultured Burkholderia sp.
GGTAACAAACGTTGTACATGGCACAAGTCTCGGAAATACGGGCTGCGGCCATTTCCCCGGCACCGCACACCTGGTGTTGATCTTTATCCGTTTTTGAGGAGTTATCCATGACACACCCCCATCCCATGACGCCTATAGGCGCGATCCATACGGCCATCAGTTTGGCTCCCATCATTGCGGGCATTTACAGTTTCGTCCGTTATCACAAGATCGACGCGACGACGCGCTCGGGCAGGATCTATCTGATTGGCTTGGTACTGTCGGTCGTCACGTCCTTCGGCGTGTCGAGCACGGGTGGCCTGAATGCCGGACATGCGTTCGGTATCGTCGTTCTTCTTGTAGCCTTCGGCGGCCTGTTCATGAACAAGCTGACCTTCCTGGGAAGGCTGGGACCGTATCTGTCCGTATTCGGACTCTCTTTCAGTTTCCTCCTGTCGCTGGTTCCCGGCACAAACGAAACGCTGACCCGATTGCCCCCCTCGCATCCTCTCGCCGACGCCCCTCTGTCCCCACTGGTACTACATACGCTGATGGTGTGGTTCGGGTTTTTCATTGTGGGATTTGCCGTGCAATGCCGACTGATCTATACGCGCGATAGGCGCGTAGTCCACGCATAACGCCGGATGAGGTTCTTCGCCAAGTTGACTGTCACTGCTCGTCCCCTCGTACGAAAGTGATTTTTCGGCGTGCATCCCCGATGCACGCTTTTTTTTTGCCCGCTTGGACAGAACCGCGCCGTGTCTGATGTTCCGCCAGGGATTGGCGCCGAACCAGAGATTTGGGCCCCGAGCCGTCCGCATGGCCGCGCGCGCATGGCCGGTGTTCTCGCGCAGCCCCGCCCATACTTCGGCCCGCAACGAACCATGCGAGCGCATGCGTTGCCTAAGATGGGGTCGTCGCCACTCGTTCCGCCCCGCATCATGCCCGCTAAACAACGCGGCTTCGCACTGGTGGTCTTCACCACCAGCCTCGCGTTCGTCGTCGGACAGCTCGACGTCACGATCGTCAACGTCGCGCTGCCGCGCATCGCGGCGGACCTCGGCGCGGATGTCGCCGCGCTGCAATGGATCGTCGACGCATACACGCTCGCGTTTGCGGCGTTCATGCTCAGCGCGGGCACGCTCGGCGACAGCTTCGGCAACCGGCGCGGCTTCGTTGCGGGGTTGACCTTGTTCGCACTGGCGTCGCTCGGCTGCGCGCTGGTCCGCAGCGGCGGCGAGCTGATCGCCGCACGCGCATTGCAAGGACTCGGCGCGGCGGCGATGCTGCCCAATTCGCTGGCGCTGCTCAATCACGCGTTCGCCGATGCGCCGCGGCAAAGGGCGCGTGCGATCGGCTGGTGGACGGCCGCGGGCAGCATCTCGATTGCGGCGGGACCCGTGTGCGGCGGCCTGCTGCTCGGCATGGGCGATTGGCGCCTGATCTTTCTCGTCAATCTGCCGCTGTGCGCGGCGGGTCTGCTCTGCGCGCGCTACCTGCCCGACGATGCGGCCGCACGCGACGTACAAAAGCGTCTGGACGTGACGGGCCAACTCGTCGCGACGCTCGCGCTGACCTTGCTGACCGGCTGCGCGATCGAAGCGCGTGCCGCCGTGCTACCGCCGCTGTTGCTAGGCGGCGCGCTGGCGTCGGCTTGCGTGTGCGCGCTCGTGTTCGTCGCGATCGAGCGCCGCCGCGCCGAGCCGATGATTCCGCCGGCGTTGTTCCGCAGCCGCGCGTTCAACGCGGCGGTCGGATTCGGCATGATCGTCAACTTCACCTACTACGGCACGATCTTCGGGCTCACGCTTTATTTGCAGCGGGCGCTCGGTTATTCGCCGCTGCAGGCCGGGCTAGCTTTCCTGCCGCTCACCGCGGGTTTTTTCATGTCGAATGTCGCGAGCGGGCGCCTGAGCGCTGCGTACGGATCGCGCTTGCCGATGCTGATTGGCGCCGTCGTCGATGCGGCCGGTTTTGCGTTGCTGCATCGCGTGGGCGTGGGGACGTCTTATGCCGATCTGTGGCTGCCGTTTCTGCTGATTCCGACCGGCATGGGGCTCGCCGTGCCGGCCATGACGGCAGCGGTGCTCGCTAGCGTCGAACGGCAGCGCGGCGGTACGGCCTCGGCGGTGCTCAATACGGCGCGGCAGGCGGCCGGTGCGCTCGGCGTGGCGGTATATGGCGCGCTCGTGGTCGGTTCGGGGGCGGCCATCGCGCACGGCATGCGCACGATCGCGCTGATATCGTGCGCGTTGCTCGCCGCGGCCTGCGTGTTGGCGTGGGCGGTGCGCACGCCGAAGGAAGCGGTGTGGGCGAAAGCGTGAGCGGGGCGTAGCCAGGGTGTCAGTGACCCGTGTCCACCGTGCCGTAAATCGCATGCGGCTGCCGCTTGGCTACTGCCCAATACCGGTCGCCGTACGACCAATGCCACCACTCGAACGGGTAGTTGACGAACCCGATGCCGTTCATGGCCGCGAACAGCAGCGCACGATTCGCGCGCGCCGCGGGGCCGAGGCCCGGAAAGTCCGAGAAGCAGGCGCCTTCGGACGCGGCTTCGTCCTCGTCGTAACCGCAGCCGAGATCGAGTTCGGCGCCGTGGCCGTCGCTCAACGTGACGTCGACGGCGCCCCCGCTCGGGTGTCCGGCCACCCACGGCGGCGCGACGAATTGCGCGGTGCGCGCGATCGCCTCGTGTTCGGCGAGACTCGGTTGCTCGGACATCACGCGTTCGAGCCGCCGCTCGAAATAGAGCTTCTGCAACGCGGCCGGTCTCAACGATTCCTTGACCAGCAGGCGGTAACCGGGCGGCAACGCGGCGGCGGCCTCGACCAGCCGGCGCGCCACGGTTTCGCGCGCGACAAAGATGGGCGAGTGGCCGATACACACGACGTTCGCCTCCGAGCCGTCGAGCAACAGGCGCGGATGCAGGTCGCGCAGGGAAACCAGCGCCTCCCCGCAGTCGATTACGGGGATATTCGCGATCTCCGGGTCCGACAAATTGAGCAAGGGCGTAAGAGGTAAAGGCGCAGCGGCGGACATGACGGTCCTTATTCGGGGATTTTTAGTATTGCCGGCGACGAAGCGGCGCCGGTTTCTCGCGGTCATCCTGTTTCGGACGCGGAACCGCCGTGCGCCCGCGCCCTACGGACTATCACCGCCTGTAACTTACAGCCCCAGTTCCGACAACCCCGGATGATCGTCGGGCCGGCGCCCGAGCGGCCAGCGGAATTTCCGCTCCGATTCCTCGATCGGCAGATCGTTGATCGAGGAAAAGCGGTGCTGCATGAGGCCGTTTTCCGCGAACTGCCAATTCTCGTTGCCGTACGAGCGGAACCAATTGCCCGAATCGTCGTGCCACTCGTAGGCATAGCGCACGGCGATGCGGTCCTCGGTGAACGCCCACAATTCCTTGATCAGCCGGTAGTCGAGTTCCTTGGCCCACTTGCGCTCGAGGAATGCCCGGGCTTCGGCGCGGCTATGCACGAACTCCGCGCGATTGCGCCACTGGGTATCGAGCGTATAGGCCAGGGATACGCGCTCGGGGTCGCGCGTATTCCAGCCGTCTTCGGCGAGGCGCACTTTCAGGGCTGCGGTTTCGCGCGTGAACGGCGGCAGCGGCGGCCGCGTTTCGGGAGTGGCTGACATCGGAACGGTCCTCGTAGACAAGCGGTAGGGTGGCGCGATGCTTGCGGCATGCGCGGCCGGCATGATGCTTTTTACCAGACATCCCGCGCCCGGTAATAGCGGTAAATATGCTGCGGGACGGCACGACGGGTCCATTTTTTTGAGATC
Source organism: uncultured Burkholderia sp. (assembly GCA_963512745.1). GTDB lineage: Bacteria > Pseudomonadota > Gammaproteobacteria > Burkholderiales > Burkholderiaceae > Burkholderia. The sequence continues at coordinate 3,772 of CAUPOD010000270.1, forward strand.
GTAGCGGCGCGGCGCACATTGGCGACGCGCGCGGGCCGCTATCGGCGCGCGAGCGCGGCTCCTGACTATAATGACGCTCGCCGCGTAATCCGGCGTGGGGCCGATCTTGCGACGCCGCCGCGCGGATCTTGCTCAGTAGTTCCTTGAATGCCGCCGCTCCAATCCATGCCTTATCGAATCCGTCAATTTTCCGTTGCGGGGCTGCTCGCGACCACGGCCTTCCTGTCGGCCTGTTCGTCGAATCCGCCTCAGATTTATCAGCAGGAACGCTTCGACGCGTTGAGCAGCCCGTACGCGCACACGTTCCCGGCCGCCTCGACGCGCACCTGCGAAGCGGCGCGGCGCGCGCTGCTGAGCCAGGGCTATATCGTGAGCGCGACCAATCCCGAGGCGGTCGACGGCAGCAAGAATTTCCAGCCGAGCAACGATACGCACGTGGTCATCGAGTTCCACATCGTCTGCGCCGATGCGAGCGCGGACGGCACGTCGAGCATCGCCTACGTGAACGCAGTGCAGGACCGCTACACGCTGAAAAAGACCAACACCTCGGCGAGCGTGGGGTTGAGCGTGTTCGGGTCGCTGTCGCTGCCGATCGGCTCGAGCGACGATTCGATGGTCCGCGTGGCAAGCGAGACGATTCCGGCCGGCCTGTTCTACGACCGGTATTTCGATCTCGTCGCGCACTTCCTGAAGGTCGATCCGACGCAGCGCGAGCGCGTGCGCGCCGCCGCCGAGAAAGAACCCGTGGCGCCGCTGCCCGAACCCGCGGCGGTGCGACCGGGCGAGCCGATGAAGCTCGAAACGCCGCATGCGGGG
>CAUPOD010000271.1:0-4581 GCA_963512745.1 uncultured Burkholderia sp.
GCTCGCGCTCGCGCAACAGAACGTCGCGGCCAACGGCTTCGACGCGGCGCGCGCCGCGTGGCTCGACGCCGACGCGTTCAAGACCCTGCGCCGGCTCGCCGACGAGGGCGAACGCTTCGACCTGATCGTGCTCGATCCGCCGAAGTTCGCGCCGTCGCGCGAGCACGTGGACCGCGCCGCGCGCGCGTACAAGGACATCAACCTGACGGGCTTCAAGCTGCTGCGTCCGGGCGGCCTGCTGTTCACGTATTCGTGCTCGGGCGCGATCGACATGGACATGTTCCAGAAGATCGTCGCGAACGCGGCCGCCGACGCGCGCGTCGATGCGCGCATCCTGAAGCGCCTCGGCGCGGGCGTCGATCATCCGCTGCTCACGGCATTCCCGGAGGGCGAGTACCTGAAAGGCCTGCTGCTGCAGATCGCTTGACAGGTGTGCTTCAATAGAGAATTACGCAACCCCAGTCTTCTTTCCCTTTTTTTAGTCAGGCGCGCGACATGCCCACTCCAGTCACCATCCTCACCGGCTTTCTCGGCAGCGGCAAGACCACGCTGCTCAAGCGCATTCTGAGCGAAGCGCACGGCATGAAGATCGCCGTGATCGAAAACGAGTTCGGCGAAGAGAACATCGACAACGACATCCTCGTGCAGGATTCGAACGAGCAGATCATCCAGATGAGCAACGGCTGCATCTGCTGCACGATCCGCGGCGACCTCGCGCGCACGCTCGGCGAACTGGCCGACAAGAAGCGCGCGGGCACGCTCGACTTCGACCGCGTCGTGATCGAAACCACGGGCCTCGCGAACCCGGGCCCCGTTGCGCAGACGTTCTTCATGGACGACCAGATCGCCGACCAATTCGTGCTCGACGCGATCATCACGCTCGTCGACGCCAAGCACGGCGACGCGCAGCTCGGCGAACACGAAGTCGTGCAGCGCCAGGTCGGTTTCGCCGACCGCCTGTTCATCACGAAGGCCGACCTCGTCGACGAAGCCACGGTTGCCGCGCTGCGCCACCGCCTGATGCACATGAACCCGCGCGCGCAGATCCGCGTCGTCAACTTCGGCGACGTCTCGCTCAAGGAATTTTTCGACCTGCGCGGCTTCAACCTCAACGCGAAGCTCGAGATCGATCCGGCATTCCTGGCCGAGGCCGATACCGCGCACGACCACGCGCATCACGGCCATGACCACGATCATGCGCACTGCGATCACGACCACGAGCACGATGCGAGCTGCGGCCACGATCACGCGCACGACCACCATCACGCGCATCACGACGACAAGATCAAGTCGTTCGTGTTCCGCAGCGAGCGTCCGTTCGATCCGAACAAGCTCGAGGATTTCCTCGGCGGCGTGCTGCAGATCTACGGCGAGCGCCTGCTGCGCTACAAGGGCGTGCTGTACATGAAGGGCGTCGACCGCAAGGTCGTGTTCCAGGGCGTGCACCAGATGATGGGCAGCGACCTGGCGTCGAAATGGCTGCCGGCCGACAAGAAGATGAGCCGCATGGTGTTCATCGGCATCGATCTGCCGCAGGATCTGATTTCCGACGGTCTGGAGGCGTGTCTCGTCAGGTAAACCCCGAAAAAAGCGCCGGCATGCGCAGATTCGCACGCGTGCCATCGCTTTTTCGCAATTGACGAGTTATATTTTCAGGATATTCAGGCGCCAGCCGGGGCGCGTCCCTTATTGGAGCCGAAGCGGGCGCGAGCTTGCGATTCAGTTACAATACCGCGCGCCAGATCCTGGCTTTCGGCCCCGCCCGCGGCGTGCAGTACGGTCGGTTGAATTTAGACGCCCCTTGCGGGTAATCCCAAAGTGCAGGCAATATGTTTGGTTTGCCGCACATTGAAGAAGCAAGCAGATGACGAAGAAACTCTTGACCGAAGCCGAAATCCTGAAGATGGGCGAAAAGGATTACATGAATGAGGATCAGCTCGCCTTCTTCAAGAACCGGCTCGAACAGCTGCAGGCGGAAATCCTCCGCAATGCCGGCCAGACTACCGAGAACCTCCGCGAAACGGTAATCGTGCCCGACCCCGCCGACCGTGCCACGATCGAGGAAGAGCATGCGCTCGAACTGCGCACGCGCGACCGCGAACGCAAGCTGCTGAAGAAGGTGCAGCAGTCGCTCGGCCGTATCGAGTCCGGCGAATACGGCTGGTGCGAGGAAACCGGCGAGCCGATCGGCATTCCGCGCCTGCTCGCGCGCCCGACCGCGACGCTGTCGCTCGAAGCGCAAGAGCGCCGCGAACTGCGCCAGAAGCTGTTCGGCGACTGATCGCCAAACGCGCCACGCTCGCCCTGCGGCGGCGCGCGGCGCCCAAACTCGCTCTCGAAGAAAGCGCGCGGCAGGTCCGCGCGTTTTTTATGGGCGGCGCACCGTCGTGGCGCCACTTCCCTGCCATGCCCTTTCCCTCTGTTTACGCCGCGCTTGCACGCGTTTTTTGTCGTGCGCCTGGCGCCGGCCGGCCCTTGATATCCTCGCGCGCACCCTAAAATGAGGAAAACGCGCACCGGTCCCGGTTTGCGCGAGGATGCATAATCGCGTCCTTTTCCCCCGGCTCTCCGAAGGAACACAGATGGAGCAATTTCACGGCACGACGATCGTTTCCGTGCGGCGCGGCGACCAGGTCGCCCTCGGCGGCGACGGCCAGGTCACGCTCGGCAACATCGTCATGAAGGGCGGCGCGCGCAAGGTGCGGCGCATCTACAACAACCAGGTACTGGTCGGTTTCGCGGGCGGCACGGCCGACGCGTTCTCGCTGCTCGACCGCTTCGAGGCCAAACTCGAAAAGCATCAGGGCAATCTGACGCGCGCCGCCGTCGAGCTCGCCAAGGACTGGCGCACCGACCGCATGCTGCGCCGTCTCGAAGCCATGCTGATCGCCGCCGACGCGCAAACCACGCTCGTCATCACCGGCAACGGCGACGTGCTCGATCCCGAGGAAGGCATCTGCGCGATCGGTTCGGGCGGCTCCTATGCGCAGGCCGCCGCGCGCGCGCTGTACGAGAACACCGAGCTGTCGCCGCGCGAGATCGTCGAAAAGGCGCTCGAAATCGCCGGCGACATGTGCATCTACACCAACCACAATCGCGTCATCGAGACGATCGAGTAACCAGGACATCTCCATGAGCACCATGACTCCGGCCGAGATCGTCTCGGAACTCGACAAGCACATCATCGGCCAGAACAACGCCAAGAAGGCGGTGGCCGTCGCGCTGCGCAACCGCTGGCGCCGCCAGCAGGTGGCCGAGCCGCTGCGCCAGGAAATCACCCCGAAGAACATCCTCATGATCGGGCCGACGGGCGTCGGCAAGACCGAGATCGCGCGCCGCCTGGCGAAGCTCGCCGACGCGCCGTTCATCAAGATCGAGGCCACCAAGTTCACCGAAGTCGGCTACGTCGGCCGCGACGTCGACAGCATCGTGCGCGATCTCGTCGAGATCGCCGTCAAGCAGACGCGCGAGACGGAAATGCGCAAGGTGCGCACGCAGGCGCAGGACCGCGCCGAGGACCGCATCCTCGACATCCTCGTGCCGCCGCCGCGCGCGGTCGGCTTCAGCGCCGCGAGCGAGCCCGCGAGCGACGACAGCGCCACGCGCCAGACCTTCCGCAAGCGCCTGCGCGAAGGCCAGCTCGACGACCGCGAGATCGAACTCGAACTCGCGCAGCCGCAGCTCGGCATGGAAATCATGGCGCCGCCGGGCATGGAAGAAATGACCGAGCAGATCCGCTCGATGTTCTCGAACCTCGGCAACGCCAAGAAGACGCAGCGCAAGCTCAAGATCTCCGAAGCGCTGAAGCTGCTGACCGACGAGGAAGCGGGCAAGATGCTCAACGACGAGGAGGTCAAGCGCCGCGCGCTGCAGAACGTCGAGCAGAACGGCATCGTGTTCCTCGACGAGATCGACAAGATCGCGTCGCGCAACAACGAGGGTGCGGGCGGCGGCGAGGTCTCGCGCCAGGGCGTGCAGCGCGACCTGCTGCCGCTCGTCGAAGGCACGACGATCAGCACCAAGTACGGTATGGTCAAGACCGACCACGTGCTGTTCATCGCGAGCGGCGCGTTCCACCTGTCCAAGCCGAGCGACCTGATTCCCGAACTGCAGGGGCGCTTCCCGATCCGCGTCGAACTCGAATCGCTGTCGGTCAAGGACTTCGAGGCGATCCTGGTCTCGACCGACGCAAGCCTCGTCAAGCAGTACCAGGCGCTGCTCGCCACGGAGGGCGTGCATCTCGAGTTCGCCGAGAGCGGCATCACGCGCCTCGCCGAAATCGCGTACTCGGTCAACGAAACCACCGAGAACATCGGCGCGCGCCGCCTGTACACGGTGATCGAGAAACTGCTCGAGGAAGTGTCGTATGCGGCCGGCAATCACGCGGGCGCGCCCGTGACGATCGATGCGGCCTATGTCGACCGCGCGCTCGGCGAAGTCGCGCAGGACGAAGATCTGTCGCGCTACGTGCTGTAAGCCTATCAGCCGATAAGCCGATCGTTTCGATCGGCGCGGCGCGCGGGTCGCATGGACCTCGCGCCGCCTGCCGGGGCCGTTCCCGCCAGGGGCGGCCCCATTGTT
>CAUPOD010000272.1:0-4580 GCA_963512745.1 uncultured Burkholderia sp.
GCGATTTCGGCGGCGTGTTCTCGCCGCGCTTCGCGCTGCGTTCGCAGCCGATCGATGCGCTGACGCTGTACGCGTCGTACAACCGCGGTTTCCGTGCGCCGGAGTTCCTCGAGAACTCGAAGTCGACCAGCACGGGCCAGATGTACGTCAGCTACCCGGCTGGTTCGCCGTCGTCGCTGCAGTATGTGGTGCAGTCCGGCAATCCGAACCTGCAGCCTGAGCGCACCAAGAACCTGAATATCGGTTTCGCGCTGTCGCCGACCTCGTCCACCGACGTGGGCTTCGATTTCTACAAGATCCACGTCGACAAGGTGATCGGTACGTCGAGCAACCCGACCCCGGGTCCGTTGGATCCGTCCGGCAATCCGTACTTCTTCAACGCGCCGTACGTGAACCTCGGCTCGATGGAGACGTCGGGCTTCGAAGCTACGCTGCGTCAGGCATTCAAGACGGTCGGCTACGGCACCTTCACGTTGGCCGTGGACTGGGCCTATGTCTGGCACTTCTACATGACCGACCAGGACGGCGTGCGTACCGATGGCGCCGGCAACGACTTGACGCTGGCTCAGCCGTTCGGCGGTTCGTTCCCGCGTTGGAAGGGCAATACGTCGCTCACGTGGACGTCGCCGGACCGCAAGCTCGACGTTGCGCTTGCGTGGGAATACACGGGTCCGTACAGCGCGCCGCTGCAGGATCCGAACGCGCATGTCTCGTCGTATAGCCAGTTCGACCTGAACTTCAACTACACGGGCATCAAGCACTGGACGATCTACGGTGGCATCAACAACATCTTCAATCGCCAGGCACCGTTCGATCCGCTGTGGATCGGCAGCCCGGTCGACGTGACCGGTTACGACCAGTCGCTCTATAACAACGTCGGTCGCTTCATCCAGGTCGGCGCGAACTACAAGTTCTAAAACCTGACGGTCGAAGAACGCCAGCGGCTCCGGTTTCCGATTTTGGGAGCTGGAGCCGCTTTCGCAATCTGCGCAATATCGGGCGGTTCGTGCCCGGGCAAAGAGCGTGAGCGGAACGATAGCGCACGCATCAGTTGTACGAATGACACAAAGTTAAAACGCTTGAATGCACTGCAGCAGTTGGCGCCAAGCCGATGCGGCAGGCGTTTCGAGCCGGCCGGGCGGGAATTTTTGTTGCCTGCTCATCAAACTAGATTCGCTTGTATCAAACAGATTTTGACCACCGGATTCTGTCTTGCTATGTTCATGCTCGATGAATCGGTGCAGTAAATTGTTTCGTTAGACGGCAAAAACCGCGCGCTACGCAGTGATGGCGCGCAGGCGCTGGAAGAGACGACGCGGTATTTCGTCGAGGTCCCGACGAGGGCGAGTTGGTCCGTCGCAATGACGCTTTGTAATGCTTTAGTTTAGTGAATCCGAGCGATTCGTTCGCGAGATTCGACAATCTGATGGGAGGCCGCAAACCGGAGGCAATTCCGGCGCGCGGCCCGATGTAGTTGCAATAGCCGCTGGGGGCAGCGGCGACTCGAAATGAAAGCTTCGCGTAATCGTGCATATCAAACTGTAAGGAATGCGAAGTTTTTGCTGGTCGAGGTTCGATGCGTACGCATCGAGCCGCAACAGGGTTGTATCTAGGCGGTGCTAAGCAGTAGGGCGATGGGGCGCGCAAACCAGAGCGCACGCCGGGGATCGGCAAGGGGACGCTAAAAGTCCTCTGTCGGCCGCGGTTGGGGTCTTTTGACGAGAGGGGAAAAATGAAACAGAGAGTCTTGGCGCAAGCCATTAAGCGCATCGTCTGGGCCAACGTGGCGCTGAGCGCCTCGTTGGCCGTCCCGGCGTTTGCGCAGAGCCAGCCGGCGGCGGATGCGAATGCAAACGCTTCGGTGGGCGCGACCGTGACGACGCCGGCGGCTGCGGCACCGGCCGCGGCAACGGGCAACGCGGCGGAGGCATCGACCGACAAGTCGATCCAGAAGATCAAGCGCTTCGAAGTGACCGGTTCGCTGATCCGTCAAGCGGACAAGACGGGCTTCCAGTCGGTGCAGGTCATCGGCAACAAGCAGATTCAGGAATCGGGCCAGCAGAGCGTGGGCGACTACCTGCGCAGCATCTCGACCAACTCGGCCAACAGCTGGGGCGAAAGCACGGCCGACAGCTTCGCGGCCGGCGCCTCGGGCATCGCATTGCGCGGCCTCTCCGAAAAATACACCCTGGTCTTGGTCGACGGGCAGCGCGTCGCGCCGTACGCGTTCGCGGTCAACGCTTCCGATCAATTCTTCGACCTCAACACGCTGCCGCTCGGCATCATCGACCGCATCGAAGTGGTCAAGACGGGTGCCGTGTCGCAGTACGGTTCCGACGCCATCGCAGGCGTGGTGAACGTCATCACCAAGAAGAACTATCAAGGCTTGACGCTCGACGGCAGCATGGGCGGCGCGACGCAAGGCGGCTCGTTTACGACCAAGTTCAACGTGCTGGGCGGCTTCGGCAATCTCGCCAGCGACGGCTACAACGTGACGGCGGCGGCCAGCGCGTACAAGGACAACGGCTTCAAGCTGTCCGACCGTTCCATGACCCAGAACCTCGACTACAGCCAATATGTGAACGGCGGGTCGAACCAGGCGCCGTCGTATTGGCTCAACCCCAATACGGGGATGGTCGATCCGGGCAAGTGCGGGACGGGCACCATCGTGCCGGCCTCGGCCAACCTGGTCGCCGCGGCGGGCGCCGCGGGCGTGTTCGGCGGCAACGTCTGCCAGCACAACGTGGCAGGCATGTATTCGGGCTCGCCGTTCACCGAGCGCTATAACGGCAGCGTACGCGCGGACTTCAAGATCAACGAGAACACGACGGCATTCGCATCGTTCGATGCGAGCTACAACACGTCGAAGACGGACGACGGTCCGGTCAGTCTGGGCCGGGGCCTGATCTATAACCCGGCGACGGGTACCCTGTCGCGTGGCCCGAACAACGTGATTCCGGCAAGCAATCCGTACAATCCGTACGGCGCCGACGCGAATTTCTACGGCTTCGTGCCGGCTATTTCGAGCTCGAGAACGGATGCTTCGTATTGGCATTTCGCGACCGGCATCAAGGGCTCCTTCGATGCCATTGCGACGGACTGGGACTGGGCCGCGTCGTATGGCCATTCGCAGAGTATCGTGACCAACGTCAACACCGGCCGCGTCAATATCGCGGGCCGCAATACAGTCTGGAACACGTACGACTTCGATTCGCTGCCGAGCGGCCCGGGCCTGGACCCGATGCTTGCGACGATCAACAACATCGGCGTGTCGAAGCTCGACGTGGTCGACGGTACGTTGTCGACGCCGAAGCTGTTCACGCTGCCGACCGGCGACGTGGGCTTCGGCCTGGGCGTGCAGTTCCAGCACCAGTCGGAAGCGATCTCGCAAGGCGCCAATACGAACGACGGCTCGACGCTGTCGCCGCCGCTGCAATCGGTGGCAGGCTCGCGCAACGTCGCGGCGGCCTATTATCAGATCGACATTCCGATCTATCACAAGTATTTGTCGTTCAGCCAGTCGGGCCGCTACGATCACTATAGCGATTTCGGCGGCGTGTTCTCGCCGCGCTTCGCGCTGCGTTCGCAGCCGATCGACGCGTTGACGATGTACGCATCGTACAACCGCGGCTTCCGCGCGCCGGAATTCCTCGAGAACGGCGCGGCGACCAGCACGGGCCTGATGCCGGTCGGCCCCGGCGGCGCGCTCGAGACCGTGGTGACGCGAGGCAATACGTCCCTGCAGCCGGAAAAGACGAAGAACTACAACCTGGGCTTCGTGCTGTCGCCGACGCGTAATACGGACATCGGCCTCGACTGGTACAAGATCCACGTGGACAAGGTGATCGGCACGCAGATCGGCGACACGGTCTACGATCCGAGCACGGGCCTGATCTCGTACATCAACAACTCGTACCAGAACCTCGGTTCGTTCGATACGTCGGGCTTCGAAGCCACGTTCCGCCAGGCGCTGCCGACCAAGTACGGTACGTTCACGCTGTCGGCCGACTGGGCGTACGTGTGGCACTTCTACATCGATGCCGGCGACGGCAGCCCGCGCCAGGACGGGGCAGGCAACGACTTGACGCTGGCGCAGCCGTTCGGCGGCTCGTTCCCGCGCTGGAAGGGCAACACGTCGCTGGGCTGGACGTCGCCGAGCCGCAAGACGGACGTGGTGCTGTCGTGGGAGTACACGGGTCCGTATTCGGACACGCTGCTGGGCGATCCGAGCGCTTCGACCGCCTCGTATAGCCAGTTCGACTTGAACTTCACGTACACGGGCATCAAGCACCTGACCATCTACGGCGGTATCAACAACATCTTCGATCGCCGTCCGCCGTTCGATCCGCTGTGGATCGGCAATCTGGTCGACGTGACGGGTTACGACCAGTCGCTGTACACCAACCTGGGCCGTTATATCCAGGTCGGCGCAACCTACAAGTTCTGATTCCGGCAACGGTCGAAGAACCGACGCTGCTCCGGCTCCTGATTCCGGGAGCCGGAGCAGTTTTTTGCAGCACCCCGAGATTCCGGACATGTGCGGCCAATGCCGCGTGTGTCTTACCGCACCAGCGCATGGC
>CAUPOD010000273.1:0-4568 GCA_963512745.1 uncultured Burkholderia sp.
CGCTCGAGGCGCGCCGCGGGCACGCATCGCCGATGGTGCGCGAACATATCGAGTGGGCGCTGCAGGCCGCGTGAGGGCGGCGTACAGTAGCGGGCAGCGGCACCGTCCGGGCGCCGGCATCCGGATCGATAATAGAGACCATCCGAACCCCCAGCAGGAGCGAACCATGTTCAATGCCGTGATCGACGCGCCGTTCGGCAAAGTCGGCGTCCGCACCGAGGCCGGCGCGATCTACGAGATCGTCTATCTGCCCGAATCGGTGCCGAGCGCGGAGCCCGACAACGCGCTCGCGCGCAGCGCCGCCGAACAGATCGAGCGCTACATCGAGCGCGCGTCCGCGCCGTTCGACTTGCCGCTCGCGCAGGTCGGCAGCGCGTTCCAGCAGCGCGTGTGGCAGGCCATCGCCGACATCCCGCCCGGCACCGTGCAGACCTACGGGCAGATCGCCAAGCGCATCGGCAGCGCGCCGAGCGCAGTCGGACAGGCATGCGGCGCGAACTATTTTCCGCTCGTGATTCCGTGCCACCGCGTCGTGTCGGCGAGCGGCATCGGCGGCTTCGCGCATCACGACGACGACGGCTACTATCTCAAGATCAAGCGCTGGCTGCTCGCGCACGAGGGCATTCCGTACCAATGAGCCGCACCGTCTTTTCCGGGCACACCGCGTTCAAGGACATCGAGCCGGCCGGTCCCACGCCCGAGCTGCTCGCGAGCTGCGCATCGATCGACGCGTTCTGCGACGGCCTGTGGCTCGAACACGGCCTGTCGCGCAACACGCTCGACGCGTACCGCCGCGATCTGAGCCTGTTCGCGCAGTGGCTCGCCGACACGCGCGGCGCAAGCCTCGACAGCGCGGCCGAGGCGATGGTCGCGAGCTATATCGCCGTGCGCAGTTCGGGCAAGGCGAGTTCGTCGAACCGGCGCCTGTCCGTGTTCCGCCGTTATTACGGCTGGGCGATCCGCGAGCACCGCTGCCAGGCCGACCCGACGCTCAAGATCGCGTCCGCCAAGCAGCCCGCACGCCTGCCCGGCACGCTGTCCGAGGCGCAGGTCGAGGCGCTGCTCGGCGCGCCCGATCTCGCCACGCCGCTCGGCCTGCGCGACCGCGCGATGCTCGAACTGATGTACGCGAGCGGCCTGCGCGTCAGCGAACTCGTGACGTTGAAGAGCGTGGCCGTGGGCTTGAACGAAGGCGTGGTGCGCGTGATGGGCAAGGGCTCGAAGGAGCGGCTCGTGCCGTTCGGCGAGGAGGCGCAGGGCTGGATCGAGCGTTACCTGCGCGAGGCGCGGCCCGAGCTGCTCGGCCCGCGCGCGGCCGACGCGCTGTTCATCACCGCGCGCGGCGAGGGCATGACGCGCCAGCAGTTCTGGCACATCATCAAGCGGCTCGCGCTGCGCGCCGACATCCGCGCGCCGCTGTCGCCGCACACGCTGCGCCACGCGTTCGCGACGCATCTGCTCAATCACGGTGCCGACTTGCGCGTGGTGCAGATGCTGCTCGGCCACAGCGACATCTCGACCACGCAGATCTACACGCACGTCGCGCGCGAGCGCCTGAAGGCGCTGCACGCCGCGCATCATCCGCGCGGATAGGCGGCAGCGTCGCCCAACCCGAAGCGCGCCGGTAAAATGCCCGCATGAGCAAAACCAAACACGTTTCCGAGACTCCCGCCACGCAACTGCTGCGCCGCCAGGCGATCGTATTCGGCGAGCATCCGTACGACTACGTCGATCACGGCGGCACGGCCGAATCGGCGCGCCAGCTCGGCATCGACGAGCATCGCGTGATCAAGACGCTCGTCATGGAAGACGAGCACGCCAAGCCGCTCATCGTGCTCATGCACGGCGACCGTTCCGTCTCCACCAAGAACCTCGCGCGCCAGATCGGCGCGAAGCGCGTCGAGCCGTGCAAGCCCGAGGTCGCGAGCCGTCACTCGGGCTATCTCGTGGGCGGCACGTCGCCGTTCGGCACGAAGAAGACGATGCCCGTGTTCGTGGAGCAGAGCATTCTCGACTTGCCCGAGATCTACATCAACGGCGGCCGCCGCGGCTACCTCGTGAGTCTCGCGCCCGGCACGCTCACGCAGCTGCTCGGCGCGCGTCCCGTGCAGTGCGCGAGCGCCGATTGAGCGCGCGCGGCGCCACGCCGCCCGCAAGCGAGGGTTTTACCGCTCATGCCGCGCGCGCGGGTTCGGTAGAATGGCGCCCGCGTGACCCGTGCGTCCGAGTCGGACGCCGCGCGGCGGCGGCTCGTCCGGCCGCGCCGGTCCGCACCGTTCACCCCATTCGCATAATCGGAAGAGTGCCCGCATGCTGATCCTGTTCTCCATCGTCATCGCCTATCTGATCGGCTCGGCCTCGTTCGCGATCCTGGTCAGCAAGCTGATGCGCCTCGACGATCCGCGCACCTACGGCTCGCAGAATCCCGGCGCCACCAACGTGCTGCGCAGCGGCAACAAGCTCGCCGCGATCCTCACGCTGATCGGCGACGCGTTCAAGGGCTGGGTCGCCGTCTGGCTCGCGCAGCACGTGCTCGGGCTCGGCGCCGCCGGCATCGCGTGCGTCGCGATCGTCGTGTTCCTCGGCCACCTGTATCCGATCTTCTTCCGCTTCCAGGGCGGCAAGGGCGTCGCGACCGCGGCCGGCGTGCTGCTCGCGATCAGCCCCGCGCTCGGCCTGGCGACGCTCGCGTGCTGGCTGCTGATGGCTGTGGTGTTCCGCTATTCGTCGCTGTCCGCGCTGGCCGCGTCCGTGTTCGCGCCGCTGTTCGATCTGTATCTGTTCGGTACGCACGGCAATCCGATTTTCTGGGCCGTGCTGGCCATGAGCGCGCTGCTGATCTGGCGCCATCGCGCCAACATCCAAAAGCTGCTGGCCGGTCAGGAAAGCAAGATCGGGCAGAAGAAGCAGGCTTGAAGCGGCGAGGCGATTCGGCCCGCAGACACGGCAAGGGCCGGCGATACGAGACGTATGGCCGGCCCTTGGCGTTAAAGGCGCGGCGCGTAGCCCGTAGGGCCCGCGCCGGGTGGGGTGGGAAGCGCGTTTAGTCGCGGAAGTTGTTGAAATCGAGCGGGCTGTCGGTGATTTCCTTGCGCAGCAAGGCGATCACGTTTTGCAGATCGTCGCGCTTGGCGCCCGAGACGCGCACCGCGTCGCCCTGAATGCTGGCCTGCACCTTGATCTTGCTGTCCTTGATCGTGCGCACGATCTTCTTCGCGAGATCGCCCGTCACGCCCTTCTTGATCGTGACCTGCTGCTTGAGCTTGTCGCCGCCGATCTTCTCGACCTTGCCGTAGTCGAGGAAGCGCACGTCCACATTGCGCTTCGCCATCTTGCCGATCAGCACGTCCTTGACCTGGCCGAGCTTGAAATCGTCGTCGGCGAACAGCGTGAGTTCGTTTTCCTTCTGTTCGACGCGCGCGTCGGACCCCTTGAAATCGAAGCGCGTCGAAATTTCCTTGTTCGATTGCTCGATGGCGTTTTTGACTTCGATCATATTTGCTTCGCAGACGACGTCGAACGACGGCATGGCACTCTCCTGATGAAGCGCGGCTCGCTGCGCGAGAGCCTCGCTATAATTTCACGTTTCCGCCATTTTACCGGCGCCCCTTCTTTTTGCCCAAGGCGCGTCGAACGGTACACCCGCCGCACGCCTCTCAACCGCTTTCCCGACCGACCGCCGATGCCCGTGCCTTTGCTTTTCGACTACCCGCTGCGGGCCCACAACACCTTCGGCTTCGACGTGCGCGCGCGCTGCGCGGCCGCGGTCACGCAGCCCGAGCAGTGCGCGGCCGTCCTGCGCGATCCGCGCGTCGCGGGACTGCCGGTCCTGATCGTGGGCGGCGGCAGCAACATCGTGTTCACGCGCGATTTCGACGGCCTGGTGCTGCTCGACGAGGTGCGCGGCCGCACGCTCGATCGCGAGGACGACGACGCCTGGTACGTGAGCGCGGGCGGCGGCGAGAACTGGCACGGCTTCGTGGCGTGGACGCTGGACCAACGCATGCCCGGCCTCGAAAACCTGGCCCTGATTCCGGGCACGGTCGGCGCCGCGCCGATCCAGAACATCGGCGCGTACGGTCTGGAGATGGGCGAGTATTTCGATTCGCTGCGCGCGGTCGAACTGGCCACGGGCGAACTGCATACGTTCGACCGCGCGCAATGCGCGTTCGGCTACCGCGACAGCTTCTTCAAGCGCGCCGGCCGCGACCGCTTCATGATCGTCTCGGTGCGCTTCCGGCTGCCGAAGCGCTGGACGCCGCGCGTCGGCTACGGGGACGTCGCGCGCGAACTCGAGGCGCGCGGCATCGCCGCCGCGCAGGTCGCGCCGCGCGACGTGTTCGATGCCGTCGTCGCGATCCGCCGCGCCAAGCTGCCCGATCCGGACGAACTCGGCAACGCCGGCAGCTTCTTCAAGAATCCCGTGATCGACGCGGCGCAGTTCGCGGCGCTGCGCGCGCGCGAGCCCGAGGCCGTCTCGTACGCGCAGGCCGACGGCCGCGTGAAGCTGGCGGCCGGCTGGCTCATCGACCGCTGCGGCTGGAAAGGGCGCGCGCTCGAGGCCGCAC
>CAUPOD010000274.1:0-4554 GCA_963512745.1 uncultured Burkholderia sp.
CCTCCGGCGTCGATTACGTGATTCTGCGCCCCGGCCCGCTGTGGGACCGGCCCGGCGTGGGCACGATCGCCCTGACCGAACAGCGCCTCGACGACGCGCAGCCCGTCGCACGCCAGGACGTGGCGTGGGCCGCGATCGAATCGATCAAGCTCGGCCTGTCGCGCAAGACGGTCGGTTTCGTGGGCGGCAGAGTGCCGATCGAGCAGGCGCTGCGGGCCTGAGCGCCCGAGCGTCCTAGCCCGCGGGGCCCAAGCGGCGCGTCATTGCTGCGCGGCGGGCGTGGGCGCGGCCGTGGCGCCGCCCGGATGCGCGGAGGCCCATTGCTTGACGACGGCCAACGTGTTCGCCACGTGCTGTTCCGGCGACATGCTCTGATACACGTAGAGCACCTTGCCCTCGGGCGAAATCACATAGGACACGCGATTGGCCTTGTCGAGCATCGGCAGCTTGGCATCGTACGAACGGATGATCGCGGTGTCGGGATCGGCCGCGACCGGGAATTTGCTGCGGCATTCGCTGACCGAGAAGCGCGCGAGCGTGTCGATCGGATCGGCCGATACGCCGATCACGGTTGCGCCGTAACGCTGATATTCGTCGGTCGCGTCGGCGAATTCGTGCGCCTCGATCGTGCAGCCCTTCGTGAACGCGGCCGGGTAGAAATACAGCACGACGGGGCCGTGCTTGAGCGCGTCGGCGAGCGTGTACTGGTACGTCTTGCCGCCGAGCGACGCGGGCGCGCTGAACGCGGGCGCCTTGTCGCCGACCTGCAGCACTGCCTGCGCGTCGAGCGCGTAACCGACGGTCAACGCCGCGAAAGCCGCGCAGGCCGCCGTCTTGATGATGCGCATCTTCATGTCTGTCTCCTGAGCGCGCGCCGCGCGGTATGCCGCCTGGCGCCGGGCTCCCATTGAAGCACGCCGCGCAATTTCGTGCTCGGGGATTAAAGAACCGGGGCCGGTTGCCGTTATCCTTGTCGAATACGCGGATAAAAGCGGGTTCTCTTCCATCATCGCAGAGCCGCACATATGGATAGCAGGCAGAAAACGGCAGGCGCCAGCGCATGGCAACGCGTGCGCCGCGCATTGCGCCGCCCGGCAGACGCAGGCGCCCGCGAGGTGCAAGCGCACGGCCAAGACGACGTCGACACGGCCCCCCACTCGATCGAGGCAACGCTCGGCGCGGTCGATCTGCTCGCGCACGTCGATCAGGCACTGCACTTTCTATATATTTCGCCGCAGAGCCTCGACTTCATCGGCTACCACCGCGAATATCTGCGGCTCCTGACGCTGCGCGACCTCGTGCGCGAAGAGGACGGCGCCGCGCTCGACGAACTGCTGGCCCGCGCGCGCCAGTCGGGGCGCCTCGAAAGCACGCAGCTCACGCTGCTCAAATCGCATACGTACCCGCTCGAAGTCGAATTGCGCGCGCACTGGTGCGAGCGCGACGGCGTGCACGGCTATGCGCTCGCGGCATTCGACGTGTCAGCGTGGCGCGCGCGCGAAGCGCAGCTGTTGCATGAGCTGCAGCACGACCGCATGACGGGCCTGCGCAACCGCGGCGCGCTCGACGCGGCGCTCGCGGAGGCGCAGCGCATCGCCGATGCCGAGAACAGCTACGCGGGGCTGCTGCTGATCGATCTCGACGACTACCGGCGCATCAACCGCGCGCTCGGCTATCTGGCCGGCGACACACTGCTCTGCGAAACCGCGCAGCGCCTCGTGCGCTGCCTCGAACCGGGCATGCAGGCCGCGCGCGTGTCGAGCGACAAGTTCGCGGTGCTGTTCAACGCCTCGACCCACGAAACGGCCGTCGCGACCGCCGAAATGCTCGCGCGCCGCATACAGGGGGCCGTGCGCCAAGCCTACGTGTACGACGCGCGGCCGATCAATCTATCGGCCAGCATCGGCATCGCGCTGTATCCGGAGTCGTCGGGCGCGACGCGCCAGCCGCACCACGACAACGCGTTCCTGTACCGCGCCGACCGCGCGCTCGCGATGGCGCAAAGCGCCAATCACGGCAGTTTCGCGTTTCACGAACGCACCGAGGATCCCGCCGACGCCGAACGTCTGCGGCTCGAGGCCGATCTGTACGACGGCGTGCGCAACGGCGAATTCATGCTGCATTTCCAGCCCATCACGAGCACGCGCGACGGCGGCGTGAGCGGCGTCGAGGCGCTGATCCGCTGGCACCACCCGACGCACGGCATCGTGCCGCCGAACGAGTTCATCCCGCTCGCCGAATCGACGGGCTTGATCGACTATCTAGGCAACTGGGTCATGAAGGCCGCGTGCATGCAGTTGACCGCCTGGCAGCAAGCCGGCATCCATCTGCAGTTCGTGGCCGTCAACGTCTCGCCGCGCCAGTTCCGCGATCCGCGCTTCGAACGCCAGGTGCTCGACGCGCTGACGCTGAGCGGACTCGAGCCGGGGCGCCTCGTGCTCGAAATCACCGAAAACGTGCTCATGCACGATCCGCATCACGCCAAATCGCTGCTCGGCAAGCTGGCCAACTGCGGCATCCGCTTCGCGATCGACGACTTCGGCACCGGGTATTCGAGTCTCGGCTACATCCAGCATCTGCCGCTCGCCAAGCTCAAGATCGACCGCAGCTTCATCGAACCGCTGCTCGATTCGCGCCGCACGCAGGCGATCGTCTCGACCGTGATCGAACTCGCGCATCAGCTCGGGCTCGACCTCGTCGCCGAGGGCGTCGAGACCGAGGCGCAGCGCGCGCTGCTGGCCGAGATGGGCTGCGATCAAATCCAAGGCTGGCTCGTATGCCGCGCGCTGCCCGCGCAGGCCCTTGCCGAACGTTTCATGTCGGGTGGGCTGCGGGTTCATTTCGATCCGCAGCCAACACTCGATCTCACTGCCTGACCGTTCTATGCAGACCCACGCCTCCGCAACCGCGAGGATGCCGCTTGACCACCTCTGGGCTCGCATCAGCGAGCGCGGCGCTTTTCCGGTGCTGTCGGACACGTTGCGCGCCACCATGGCCGCGCTCAAGTCCGACGATCTCGATTACCACGCGCTCGCGCGCATCATCTTGTCCGACGTGGCGCTCACGCAGAAGGTGCTGCGCCTCGCGAACTCGGCGATGTACGCGGCGTTCGGCGGCAACATCACCACCGTGACGCGCGCGCTGATGGTGCTCGGCATCGACACCGTCGCGCACCTCGTGGTGGGGTCGAAACTCCTCGATCACTTCGAGCAGAGCTCGCGCAACCATACCGATGCCAAGCTCGCGCTGAACCGCGCGCTGCTCGCGGGCACGATCGCGCGCAAGCTGACCGCCCACGCCAACCTGCTCGCGGGCGAGGAAGCGCTCGTATGCACGCTGATGCAGCAAGTCGGCAAGCTGCTCGTGGTGTGCTATCTGGAAACCGAGTGGCAGCAGATCCGCGTCGACACCGCGCAAGGGTGCGACGAGGAGCAGGCCTGCAAGAGCCTGCTCGGCGTCAACTTCGAGACCATCGGCCTCGATGCCGCGCGGCGCTGGCAGCTGCCCGAGACCATCTTGGACGGCATGATGCGCTACGACGCCGCCACGCATGCCGCCGACATCTACCCGCTCGCGCCGGCCGAGGATCCCGCCGCGCGGCCGGGGTGCATGCAATGGCTGCGTGCCGTGAGCTCGTGTTCGACCGAGATGACCGACGCGCTCGTCGCCGACGATCCGGGCGCGGGCAATCTCGCGCCGCTGGCCGAGCGTTACGGGCCCGTGCTCGGCGTCACGCCCGAGACGCTTGCCGAGATCGCCGCGACGCTGCTGCGCGAGGAGGCCAGCGATGCCGTGCGGCGCGAGATCGTCGCGTTGCGCGAGCAATCGCAGGCGCTGGCCGGGGGCGGCTGCAAGGCCGAGTTGTCGTCGGAACTGGCCGCCGTGCGCGCGATGCCGCCCGAGCGCACGCTCGAGAGTGCGCTCGCGCATGTGGCCGAGAACATGTTGAGCGGGCTCGGGTTATCGCGCGTGGTCGGGTTCGTGCGCGACGCGAACCAGGTGTTTTCCGCGCGGCTCGCGCGCGGTTCGCGGCTGCCCGCGCAGTTGACGGCATTGCGTTTCAAGCAGATGTTCGAGCCCGACGTGTTTCATCTCGCGATCGGCAACACGATCGGGATTTATATCGAGGATGCGCAATCGCCGCGCATGGTGCAGCGTGCGCCGGAGTGGTACCGCCGTACGCTCGGCGACGCGTGCGCGTACTTGTTGCTGCCCGTGCACGTGCGCGGCGAGGCCGTCGCGTTGTTGTACGGGGATTGGCTCACGCGGCAGGCCGCGCACAAGATCCGGCCTGACGAGATGGAGTTGCTCAACGCGCTTTCGGCGGAATTGGGGCGGTTTTATACGTCGGATACGGCGCCCGCCTGAGGCGGGCGTTTTGGGGTGGGTTTAACACCGTTGGCGAGTTCGGGTTTGGGGTGGTTTTTTAACACCGTTGGCCAGTTCTAGCTTGGGAGGACTGGGGGCGGGTTTTAACAAACCTGTGCCCCCGGCCAATTTGCCACCCCTCCGACTCGTTCTATTGGCCCCACAAACCACAACCACACAAAAAAA
>CAUPOD010000275.1:0-4553 GCA_963512745.1 uncultured Burkholderia sp.
GACTTGCCCAGATCGCCGTGCAGCGCGCCGGCCAGATAGTTCACGTATTGCCGGGGCAGCGGCAGGTCGAGGCCGAGCCGGTGCATGGCTTGCGCGTGCATGACGGGATCGACACCGCGTTCGCCCATCATCACTTCGATCGGATCACCGGGGATCAGGTGGATCAACGCGAAGGCCAGCACGGTGACGCCGATGAAGGCGGGGATCACCATGCCTAGACGGCGTAGAAAAAAACGGAGCATGGTCTTGGGGGAAGAAGCTAATGCATATGAATCGAATCCGGGGAGGCGGGACGCGCGCTGCGCGCCCCGCCGGACTGCCCCCGGTTACTGCCCGGTTGCTACGCGGTTATTGCAGGCCGACGCCGTCGAAACGCATCGTGCCGATCGGATCGATGTGCATGCCGGTCACGTTCTTGCGCACCGGCAGGAACACCGTCGAGTTCGCGATCGGCGAGAACGGCAACTGCTGCGCGAAGATCTGCTGCGCTTGCATGTAGATCTTCGTGCGCGCGGCTTGACCGTTCGTCACGCGGCCCTGCTGGATCAGCGTGTCGTACGGCTTGTAGCACCACTTCGAGAAGTTGTTGCCGTTGATCGCCTCGCAGCCGAGCAGCGTGCCGAGCCAGTTGTCCGGATCGCCGTTGTCGCCGGTCCAGCCGATCAGCATCGTGTCGTCCTCGCCCGCGTGCCCGCGCTTCATGTACTCGCCCCACTCGTAGCTGACGATCTTCGCGTTCACGCCGATCTTGGCCCAGTCGGCCTGGATCATTTCGGCCATCAGATGCGCGTTCGGGTTATACGGACGCTGCACCGGCATCGCCCACAGCGTCGTGCTGAAGCCGTTCGGGAAACCCGCCTTGGCAAGCAGCGCCTTGGCCGCGGCCGGATCGTACGGCGCGCCCTTCAACTGCGCATCGTACGACCACTGCGTCGGCGGCTCCGGCGCCGCTGCGCCTTGCCCCGCGCCTTGATAGACGGCTTGCAGGATCGCCTTCTTGTCGATCGCCATGTCGAGCGCGCGGCGCACGTCGAGCTTGTCGAGCGGCGGATGCGAGACGTTGTACGACAGGTAGCCGAGGTTGAAGCCCGGCTGGCTCATCACCGTCAGGTTCGGATCGGCCTTGAGCGCCGCGATGTCGGCCGGACGCGGATAGCTCGCCACCTGGCACTCGCCGCGCTTGAGCTTCTGCATGCGCACGTCGGCATCCGGCGTGATCGAGAAGATCAGCTTCGACACCTTGACCGCGCCCGGCTTCCAGTAGTCGGGGTTGCCGTCGTAGCGGATCGTCGCGTCCTTCGCGTAGCTGCGGAAGATGAACGGGCCCGTGCCGACCGGCTTCAGGTTGATGTCGGACGCGTGACCGGCCTTGAGCAGCTGGTCGGCGTACTCGGCCGAGACGATCGACGAGAACGACATCGCGACGTTCTGGATGAACGGCGCGTTAGGCTGGTTCAGGACGAAGCGGACCGTATACGGATCGACCTTCTCGACCTTCGCGATCAGCTTGTCCATGCCCATGTCGGTGAAGTACGGGAACGACGCCGAATAAGCCTTGTTGAACGGCAGGCTCGGATCGAGCATGCGCTGGAACGTGAACACCACGTCGTCGGCGTTGAAATCGCGCGTCGGCTTGAAGTAGTCGGTGGTGTGGAACTTGACGCCGTGGCGCAGATGGAACGTATAGGTCTTGCCGTCGGACGAGACGTCCCAGCTTTCGGCCAGACCCGGTTCGACCTTCGTGCTGCCGTGCTCGAACGTGGCGAGCGTGTTGTAGACCGCCTGGGCGCTCGCGTCGAAATCGGTACCGGTCGTGTATTGCGCCGCATCGAACCCGGCCGGGCTGCCTTCGGAACAATAAATCAGGGTCTTGTTGGGAAGCGCCGAAGCCGCGTTCGCGGCCGTGGCGCCCCGCGCCGCGAACGCGGTCAGGCCGGCGATAACAACTGCGCGCAGTGCATGCGCCTTTCGGTGATGTGCCATGTATGCTCCCTCGTGAGAAGATGGCTAGCCAAGGTAGGCGGATATTACTGAGCTAATAACGGCGCTACAAGGCGAACCACCGGTGCGCGGGCTAGGGGTTTCCCCGGGGTAGTGCAACCATCGCAACCACGCGTTGCGCGATCGCGAGCGATGCCGTCAAACCCGGCGACTCAATGCCGAACAGGTTGACAAGCCCGCGCACGCCGTGCTGCGCGGGCCCCTGGATCATGAAATCGGCGGCGGGTTCGCCGGGGCCCGAGATCTTGGGTCGCACTCCCGCATACGCGGGTTGCAACGCGCCCGGCGGCAGGCCGGGCCAGTACGCGCGAATCGAGGAATAGAAGGCCGGTTCGCGCGCCACGTCGACGTCGTAGCGCGGCGCATCGATCCATTCTACGTCGGGGCCGAAGCGCGCTTGCCCGCCCAGATCAAGCGTGAGGTGCACGCCGAGGCCGCCGCGCTCGGGCAGCGGATAGACGAGACGGGAGAACGGCGCGCGGCCGCTCAGGCTGAAATAACTGCCGCGCGCGTAGTAGAGCGGCGGGATCCAGCGCGGATCGAGCCCGTGGATGCGGCGCGCGAGCGCCTGCGCGCCGAGCCCCGCGCTGTTGATCACGCAGTTGGCCGCGAAACGCGCCGGTTCGTCGCCGCCCGTGGTCACCACGAAGCGCGCGTTGCCGCTCGCCTCGACCGACTCGACCGGCGTGCGCAGCGCGCACACCGCGCCATGGCGTTCGGCTTGCCCGAGCAGCGCGAGCATCAGTTGATGGACATCGACGATGCCCGTGCTCGGCGAATACAGCGCGCCCGCGCATTCGAGCGCCGGTTCGAGCGTGAGCGCCTCGTGGCGCGCCAGCGGCACGAGATCGAGCACGCCGTTGCCGGCCGCGCGCGTGGCGAGTTCGTTCAGCGCTTTCAATTGCCCTTCGCTCGTCGCCACGACCAGCTTGCCGCAGCGGCGGTGCGGCACGCCGTATTCGTCGCAGAACGCGTACAGGCGTTCGCGCCCTTGCACGCAGAGCGTGGCCTTCAGCGAGCCGCGCGGGTAATAGAGGCCCGCGTGGATCACCTCGCTGTTGCGCGCGCTGATGCCCGTGCCGATCGCGTCGGCCGCTTCGAGGATTAGCGTATCGCGCCCGCTCATGGCGAGCTCGCGCGCGATCGCGAGTCCCACCACCCCAGCGCCGACCACTACACAATCGAACTGCTCCATGATGCTCCGCGTTGCGTTCGCTCAAAGACCGAGTGTTGGATTGTACGTCGCCCGGTTGTGGCCCGCTCAATGCCGTGCGCCGGGCGCCCTGCAGTTTGCCCGCGGACGGGCGCGGCACGCGAAGGAAATGTGCGGTCGGGATCGGCCGGCATCTGTCATGGCGTTTTTTCGCGGAGCGTAAGATACTGGCTAATCCGTTCCTCGTGCGTGCCCGCCCTCCCGCCTCATGCCGTCCGCTCTCCCGATCCTCCCTCAGACGCACGCCGCCAGCCGGCCGGCCCCCGCGCGCCGCCGCGCCGTCGCAATGGCGCCCGTACCGGATACCGCCTGCGCGCGGCTTGACGCGCACCCCGTTACCGCAACGCGCGCCGCTGGCGCACCACGGGCTGCGTTCCGCACATCGCGGCGCCCGAGTTGAGCATGTCCGTTCGCGACGCTTCGTCCGTTCAAACGGCCGCCCCGGTTTCGCCCGCACCGCCCGCCCTCGCCACCGGCGCCGGACTCGAATTGACCGCGGTCAGCTGGAATCTTCACAAAGGCCGTTCGCCGCTCGGCTTCACGGCGTGGCATGCGATGCGCGACTGGCTGCGCAGCACGCCCGCCGACGTCTACTTCCTGCAAGAGGCGCTTGCGCGGCGCGTGTCGCGGCCCACGAGCGTGTTCGGCGCGCCGCTCGGCGACCCGGCCGACGATGTATGGGATTGCCACGCCACCGAGATCGCACGCACGCTGGACTGGCGCATCGCGCTCGGCCCGAACGTGTTCAAGCCGTCGTGGCGGCACGGCAACGCGATCATGACGCCGCACGCGCTCGACCTGGGCGGCCGCTGGGATATCTCCGCCCACCGCTTCGAGCGGCGCGGGCTGTTGGTCGCGCGCATGTCGATCGACCAGGGGCCTGCGGTGACGCTGCTGTGCGCGCATCTGGCGCTGACGCGCGCGGCGCGCCTGCGTCAGATGCATTGGATCGCGCATTGGATCGAGCATCACGCGCAGCAGGGTCCGCTGATTCTGGCCGGCGATTTCAACGACTGGCGCAACGATTCGGTGCCGCTGTTCGCGGAGATCGGATTGGCCGAGGTGGCCACGCTGCTGGGTCAGTCGGGGCGCACGTTCCCGGCGTTCTCCCCGGCGCTCGCGCTCGACCGCATGTTCGTGCGCGGCCTGACGCCGCTCGCATGGCGTACGCAGCCGCGCGAGACCGCTTGGCTGTCGGATCATTTGCCTTATATTGCGCGGTTGCGGTTGGATTGAGGTTTTTTTTAATGCCTTCGGCATTGGGCGGTTTTTTGGGGCGGTGGGCGTTGTTTTGGGTTGGTGGTTGTTTGTCGGTTGGTGGTTAACGCCGTCGATACGC
>CAUPOD010000276.1:0-4521 GCA_963512745.1 uncultured Burkholderia sp.
GGGGGGGCTGCTCGGGGTTGGGCTTGGGTCGGGTGGGTGGGGGGGGGGGGGGGCGCCCGCGGGGGGGGGCCGGGGGGGCGCCCCCCGCCACCGTTTTCGGCTTGACACGCCGGTCACACCGGCGCGTATTGCGCGCGAATGGATCTACACGCGGGTGTGACGGCTACCGTTTCGGCAGCAAAATCACTGCGCGAGCAATAGAAAAATCGCGGGCCGCTTGCGCAGATCGGGCGGGGCCGCTTTCTTCCAGGCCATCACGGCGCGGTTCTCGATGGTCTCGGTCGGCAGCGTGAGGTCGGCCGCCACGCACACCAGCGTCGAAGGCGCGCACGTGGCGAGCAGCGTTTCGAACAGCGCGGGATTGCGATACGGCGTTTCGATGAAGATCTGCGTCTCGCGGCCTTGGCGGGAACGCTGTTCGAGCTCCCGCAAGCGCTTCGCGCGCGCGGCCGGCTCCACGGGCAGATAGCCGTGGAATGCGAAGCTCTGGCCGTTCAGGCCCGAGGCCATCAGCGCGAGCAGAATCGAACTCGGCCCGACGAGCGGCACGACCTTCACGCCGCGCTCGTGCGCGCGCCGCACGAGTAGGGCGCCGGGGTCCGCCACGGCCGGGCAGCCCGCTTCCGACACCAGGCCGCCGTCGGCGCCGTCCAGAATCGGTTTGAGCAGCCCGTCGATCGCGGCAGGGGGCGTATTGATATTGAGCTCGCGGATCTCGATTTCCTGGATCGGCCGCGTCGTGCCGACCTTTTTCAGGAACGCGCGCGTGCTTTTCGCGTTCTCGCCGACGTAATAGCCGAGCGCGCCTGCGCGTGCCTGCACGGGGGCGGGCAGTACGTCGGCGAGCTGCGCGGCGTCCACGTCGCCGAGCGTATTCGGGATCAGATAGAGCGTGCCGGCCATTAGTGGGTACCTCCCGTGAGCGTAGCTGCGCCGAACAGCGGATAGCCGGCGGCGCGCAGCATGCGCGTGAGCGCGATCAGCGGCAGCCCGATCAGCGCGGTCGGGTCGTCGGCTTCGATTCGTTCGAGCAGTGCGATGCCGAGTCCCTCCGCCTTGGCGCTGCCCGCCACGTCGTACGGCCGTTCGGCGCGCAGGTACGCTTCGAGTTCGGCGTCGCCGAGTTCGCGAAAGCGCACGCGCGTGACGACATCCTCGGTTTGGCTGCGATGGTCTCGGCTATCGTAGAGGCACAGCGCACTGTGGAATTCGACGGTCCGGCCCCGCATGGCCTGCAGTTGCGCGAGCGCGCGTTCGTGCGTGCCCGGCTTGCCGATCTGCCGGCCGTCGAACGTGGCGACCTGGTCGGCGCCGATCACGAGCGCGCCGTCGGGCGTCTCCGCGTCGGCCGCAAGTGCCGCGGCAACCGCGCGCGCTTTTTCGGCCGAGAGGCGCAGCGCCGTCGCGGCCGGCGTTTCGCCGGGCGCGGGCGTTTCGTCGATGGCGGGGCTGCGCACCGCGAAGGGGAGGCGCAGGCGTTCGAGCAGTTCGCGGCGGTACGGCGAACTCGAGGCGAGAATCAGCCGCGGTAGGCGGCTAGTAGTATCCGGCATGGTCGGTTGGCGTGAGATGCGAAAAAAAATCAACGGAGCAGGTTAAGTGTTTGACTGGAAAAGACAAAAGAGATAAAGTGTCGGGCTTTTCATCGGTTGGCCTTTCCCTGGTTCGCGCATGCATGCGCCCGGGCGGGGCCGCAGAGCGAAACTAAAGTTAAAGGGTGGAGGAGCCGCGCGCATGAACCAGTCTTCTAGCAAACCCGCGAATTCGCTCGATCCGCATGCGCTCGATCTGTTCGAGTTCGCGCGTAGCGGCCGGCAGGCGGCGGGTGCCGTGCACCTTTCGCAACTGCCGCGCATGTTAGCCGAAGTGCCGGCGGGCGCGCCAGACCGCGATACCGTGATCACGTGGCAGGCCGAGGGCTTTACGGAGCCCGAGGTGCAGGACGACGGCACGCAAGCGGATCAGCCGTACCTGCGGCTCGCGCTGCACGGGCCCGTGTGGCTCGAATGCCAGCGCTGCGTGACGCCGTACGAGCAAGCTTTCGATGTCGACATGGTGTACCGCATCATGAAGACCGAAGAGGAGGCGGAAGCGATTCCGCTCGACGAAAACGATGAAATCGACGTGATCGTGGGTTCGAACCGCTTCGATCTCGTCGATTTGATCGAAGAGGAACTGCTGCTGAGCATCCCCCTCGTGCCCACGCACGAAGTGTGCCCCGCAGTGCACGACAGCCTCGTGTCGGGCGCGAGCGGCCCCGCCGCCAATGCCGGGCAGGACGAGGCATCCGCCCAGGATGCGTCGGCCGACGGCAAACCGCATCCGTTCGCGGCGCTCGGAGCGCTCAAGAAGGGCGGCGGCGAGCAGCAACACTGAAGGACACTGAGAAGGGACGCGCGTGCCGGATGCCCGGCCTGCGGATCACGCGATACAGGGACGAGTGCCCTATCGCGCTGTGTTAGAATCCGGAAAATTTTTAGGATTTAGGAGTTAGTCATGGCAGTTCAGCAAAACAAGAAGTCGCCGTCGAAGCGCGGCATGCACCGTTCGCACGATTTTCTGACGACCGCCCCGCTGGCCGTCGAGCCGAGCACGGGTGAAGTGCACCTGCGCCACCACGTGAGCCCGAACGGTTTCTACCGTGGTCGCAAGGTCGTCAAGACCAAGAACGACTAAGTCGTTCGCTTCGCACGCTTAATGCGTTGCGAGCTTTTCGCGTGAAAGCCGGCTCGTTTGGCATGTTCCTCGCGCAGCAAAAAGGCGGCATTCGGTTGCCGCTTTTTTGTGCCTGAAATTTGTCGCACTCCATGACCGTAAAGCTCACAATCGATTGCATGGGGGGCGACCATGGCCCTGCCGTGACTGTCCCCGCGGCCGTGAAATTCGTGCGCGCTCATCCCGACGCGCAGCTTGCGCTCGTCGGTATCGAGTCCGCGATTCACGCGCAGCTCAAGAAGTGCAAGGCGCTCGGCGATCCCGCGCTGACCGTGGTGGCCGCTACCGAAGTGGTGGCGATGGACGACCCGGTCGAGGTCGCGCTGCGCAAGAAGAAAGACTCCTCGATGCGCGTCGCCCTCAATCTGGTCAAGGACGGCGCCGCGCAGGCATGCATCTCGGCCGGCAATACCGGCGCGCTGATGGCCGTGTCGCGCTACGTGCTCAAGACGCTGCCCGGCATCGAGAGGCCCGCGATCGCGTCCGCGCTGCCCAATCCGCGCGGCTACACGATGATGCTCGACCTCGGCGCGAACGTCGATTGCGAGCCGCAGCATCTGCTGCAGTTCGCCGAGATGGGTCACGCGCTCGTGGCCGCGCTCGAAGGCAAGGAGCGCCCGAGCATCGGCCTGCTCAATATCGGCGAAGAAGTCATCAAGGGCAACGAGACCATCAAGCGCGCGGGCGAGCTGCTGCGCGGCAGCACCTTGAACTTCTACGGCAACGTGGAAGGCAACGACATCTATAAAGGCACCGTGGACGTGATCGTCTGCGACGGCTTCGTCGGCAACGTCGCGCTCAAGACTTCCGAGGGCCTCGCGCAGATGCTCGGCGGCATCATCAAGGAAGAATTCAGCAATTCGCTGGCGTCGAAGCTGATGGCCGTGCTCGCGCTGCCGGTGCTGATGCGCTTCAAGAAGCGCGTCGATCACCGCCAGTACAACGGCGCCGCGCTGCTCGGCCTGCGCAGCCTCGTGATCAAGAGCCACGGCTCGGCCGATGCATACGGATTTGAATGGGCCATCAAGCGCGGCTATGATGCCGTGAAGAACGGCGTACTCGAGCGCCTGACGCGCGCGATGGCGGAGAACGCGGATTCGCTGCCCGCCGCCGAGGTGCCGCCCGCGGCCGCTCCCGGTCTGCCCGCCGGTCCCGCCGCCCTGTAACTTTCAGAGCCTCATGACCCAACCGACTCTCTATTCTCGCGTGCTGGGCACGGGCAGCTATCTGCCGCCCGACCGCGTCACGAACCAGGACCTCGCCGAGCGTCTCGCCAAGCGCGGGATCGAGACCAGCGACGAGTGGATCGTCGCGCGCACCGGGATTCACGCGCGCCACTTCGCGGCTCCCGACGTCGCGACCAGCGACCTCGCGCTCGCCGCGGCGCAGCGCGCGATCGAAGCGGCCGATATCGATCCGCAGACCATCGATCTGATCATTGTCGCGACCTCGACGCCCGACTTCGTGTTTCCGAGTACCGCCTGCTTGTTGCAGAACAAGCTCGGCATCAAGAACGGCGGCGCGGCGTTCGACGTGCAGGCCGTCTGCTCGGGCTTCGCGTATGCGCTCGCCATGGCCGACAGCCTGATCAAGACCGGCCAGCACCGCACGGCGCTCGTGATCGGCGCCGAAACCTTCTCGCGCATCCTCGATTTCAACGACCGCACCACGTGCGTGCTGTTCGGCGACGGTGCGGGCGCGGTCCTGCTCGGCGCCTCGGAAGAGCCTGGCATCCTCGGCAGCGCGCTGCACGCGGACGGCAGCTACTCGAACATCTTGTGCACGCCGGGCAACGTGCACGGCGGC
>CAUPOD010000277.1:0-4512 GCA_963512745.1 uncultured Burkholderia sp.
GCGTGCGGCGGGCGATGGGCGAAGCGGCCGTGGCGGCTGCGCGCGCAGTCGGCTACGTCGGCGCCGGTACCGTCGAGTTCATCATGACGGGCGACGCGTTCTACTTCATGGAGATGAACACGCGCCTGCAGGTCGAACACCCCGTCACGGAAATGATCACGGGCCTCGATCTCGTGGAGTGGCAATTGCGCGTGGCCGCGGGCGAGCCTTTGCCGCTCGCGCAAGAGCAACTGCGCATCGACGGCCATGCGCTCGAAGCGCGTCTGTATGCCGAGAATCCCGCGCGCGGCTTCCTGCCGTCCACAGGTACGCTCGAGCATCTGCGCTTGCCCGAGGGGGCGGCATTTGCGATCGGCAATGCGGTGCGTGTCGATAGCGGCGTGCGCGAGGGCGATGCGATCACGCCGTTCTACGATCCGATGATCGCGAAGCTGATCGTGCATGGCGCGGACCGTGCCGCGGCGCTCGCGCTGATGGCGCGCGCGCTGCGCGAGTGCGAAGTGGTCGGCCCTGCGACCAACGCCGAATTCCTAGAACGCATCGTGAATTGCGAGCCGTTCGCCACGGCCGATCTCGATACGGGTCTGATCGAGCGTCATCGCGACGCGTTGTTCGCGCCGCGCAGCACGCCGCGCGCGGCCTGGGCGCTCGCCTGCGCCGCGCTGTTCGCGCGCGAGCACGCGCACGATCCCGCCAATCCGTGGTTCGGCCTGGTGGACTGGCGCCTCAACGGCGGTTACACGCGCACGCTCACGTGGCGCGCCGACGACGGCGTCACCGTCGAGCTGCGCTACGCGGCCCAAGGCGGCGCCGCGACGCTCGCGTTCGGCGACGAGGCGCCGCAATCCTTCGCTTGGTCGCGCACGGGCGAGCCGGGCTGCTTCGAAGTGACGTGGGGCGGCTTGCGCAGCACGGGGTGCGTGCATGCCGCGCACGATCATTTCCACGTCTTCTGCCAAGGCGCCGCGTATCACTTCGAGTGGCGCGATCTGCTCGCCCATGCGGCGGACAGCGAGACGGGCGACGGACGCTTGACCGCGCCGATGCCGGGCAAGGTGATTGCGGTGCTGGTCGAGCCGGGCCAGCAGGTCGAGGCCGGCGCCCCGCTGATGGTGATGGAGGCGATGAAGATGGAGCACACCATCGGCGCGCCGGCATCCGGCGTGGTAGGCGAGATTCTGTA
This sequence comes from uncultured Burkholderia sp., assembly GCA_963512745.1. Taxonomy (GTDB): domain Bacteria; phylum Pseudomonadota; class Gammaproteobacteria; order Burkholderiales; family Burkholderiaceae; genus Burkholderia. The sequence goes on from CAUPOD010000277.1 coordinate 1,184, forward strand.
TGCGGTCGGCGATCAGGTCGCCGATGGCGCACAGCTGCTCGTGATGGCGCAAGCGTGACGCGTGCCGCGGCCGTGCTCTCTGCTTTCTGACCGGCAGGGGAGTATTGCCGGCGCGCGCGTTTGGGCTGTCGCTTCCGAGCCCTGGTGCTTCAGTGCTGCGCGTCGATCCACAGGCGCGCCCAGCGCGATGCGTAGGCCAGCGCGTTTTCCTCGTCGAAGAAAAAATCGATCGCGTCGAACGAGTACGCGCGTCCTTGGCCGTGCGTCTTCTCGATGGTCAGGTTGGCTGCGAACAGGCCGTTCGGCTGCAGCGCCGCGGCGGCCGCGACCGCGTAGCCTTTGTAGCGAAGCGCGTGAGTCATGGTACGTCTCGGTTAAGCGGAAAGGTTCAGGCTAAACAACCGCGCGGCGAGCGTGAACCAATCTTTCCGACTTAGTAAATCTACGCTTCGGAACTAATCAAATCGGACAGACGGTGTGCGGAAAACGCCAGCGCGAATTGCGCCGCTTGCGCGCCCACCGTCTCGAGCTGCGCCGTGACCTTGGGGTCGGAGCTTTCGCCGAGTGCGTCGAAACGCGTTTCGAGCGTGTTGACGGCGGCGCCGAACGGCGTCGGCCAGCCGCGCAGCGCATGCGCGATGGCGCGCAGCGAAGTCAGCACGGTGCCCGCCGCCTGCCACCCGTAAGCGGTGACGATGCAGCCGACCGCGCGGCCGTCGAGATAGGGTCGTCCGTCGTCGCGCAACTCTTCGAGCGTATCGAGCGCATTCTTGACGAGTCCCGACACGCCGCCGTGATACCCGGGCGTGGCGATGATCACGGCGTCGGCCGCGCGCACCGCCTCGATCAACTCGAGCTGTTCCGGCGTGCGGTTCGGCTGTTCCGGCGCATAGTGCGGCAGCGAATGCAGGAACGGGCCGTCGAACAGCCGCGTGGTCGCGCCGGCGCCCTGCGCGCCGCGCAACGCCAGATGCAAGGCGCGCTCGGTGGACGACGCGGCGCGCGTAGTGCCGCCGATCCCCACGATCAGGGGCGCGCGGTGTTGGTCGAATGCGGTCAAGATACGATCCTCGGTTAGCCGGTGCCGGCCGGGCGTGGCGCCGTTCCGGCGAAGGACGCGGCCGGCGAAAAGTCGGAAGAACATCATAACGAGAGCCGCGTGGCGTGCGAAACGAGATTTCGTGCTAACGATATATGTTGGCCGTGATGCTGGCGCGCCATCAATTACATAGCAGAAATGCTTGGTTGGGCGCGGCGCCCGGGCTCGCTAGGATAGATTCCGCGTCGTGATCGACGTCTCTTCTGACATGGGTTAGCCTCGTCTGCCGCCAAGCGGACGAGGCATTTTTTCGTGTGCGGGCCTGGGCGCCAACGCTCGCGGCCGCGCAGACGCTAAACGGTGACGGGCGCGCCGCGCATGCGGATCGCCAGCCGCACGCCGCGCACCACCGCCGCCGACAGCAGCGCGAGATTGAGCGGCATGCCGCGGCGGCGGATGTCGAGCAGCAGCACGACGCGCACCTCGTTGCTATCGTTCCAGACCTCGTGCTCGAACGTATCGTCCCACAGCAGGAACTGCCCGTCGCGCAGCCGGTGCTCGCGTCCGTCGATCTTGAGCACGGCGGCCGGGGTGCCGTCGGCGCGCGCCGGCATCGACAGCACCAGATAGCCGCGCAGCACGCCGCGGAACGGTCCGCGGTGCGCGGGGATATGCTTGCCCGGCGCGAGGAACGAGAGCGACGCCGACAGCACGTCTGGACTCGTCTCGACGAGGCCTGCCAGAGTCGGGCAGCGCGCGAGATTCTTGGCGAACCGCATGCCGTAGGCTTGCAGGATGAACATGCGCCAGTCGCGCGCGTCGTTCGCGGAGATCGACGCCTGCTCGCGCATGATTTCGTGGAAGCGCGGGATGCGCTGCAAGTCGCGCATGAGGCTCAGCGCTTCGTCGCGTAGCGCGGGCCACGCGGCCGTGAAGCGGGCCGCGTCGGGAAAGTAGGTTGCGCTGTCGAGGACGGCACCGCTGTCTATCTGGCTATCGTAAAGCGTACGCAGGGCGCGAGCCCCGAGATCATAAATGGCTGCCATAGATTACGAGTATGAGGCGGACGCGCCGCTGCCGCGTTTGCGCTGCAGTCCCGGCCGTTCGTGCCGCCCATGATCCCAGACGGCGCTTACTGTTCGCCTGCGAATCGTCTGGCAATTGTCACGGGCGTTTACAGATAGGGGGCCGCCCACCCGAGGCCGGCCGACGTGCCCGCGTGCGGCCGGTATTCGCAACCGACCCAGCCGTCGTAGCCCAGCGCGTCGAGGCGTTCGAACAGATACGGGTAATGGAGTTCCCCGCGGTCGGGCTCGTGGCGCCCCGGCACGCCCGCGATTTGGACGTGTCCGATGCCGGCGATATCGCGTTCGAGCTTGGTGGCCAGATCGCCTTCGACGATCTGCGCGTGATAACAGTCGAACAACACCTTGAGATTGGGCGCGCCGATTGCGCGGCGAATCGCTTGCGCGTCGTCCTGGCGGTTCAGGAAGTAGCCGGGCATGTCGCGCGTGTTGATCGGCTCGATCAGGATCGTGACGCCGGCCGACGCGGCCTCGCGCGCGGCATAGGCGAGATTGCCCAGATAGGTCGCGCGGCACGCGTCGCGCGTCTGGTCCGCAGGCACGATGCCCGCCATGACGTGGAGCTTGTCGTTGCCGAGCGCTTGCGCATAGCGGAGGGCTTGGTCGAGCCCGCGCGCGAAGTCGTTGGCGCGGCCCGGCAATGCGGCCAGGCCGCGTTCGCCCTTGTCCCAGTCCCCGGGCGGCGCGTTGAACAGCGCTTGGATCAAGCCGTGCGCTTCCAGGCGAGCCTTGAGGTCGGCCGGTGCGTATGCATAGGGGAACAGATACTCGACCGCCTTGAAGCCGTCGCGCGCGGCAGCCGCGAAGCGCTCGGGAAACGCATGCTCCGGGTACATCAGCGTGAGATTGGCGGCGAAACGCGGCATCGCGGGCGATCCTGGAAGCGGAATGAAAAACGGGCGCCCGAAGGCGCCCGCAGAATGCTCGCGCGGCGCATCAACCGCCGTGCGCGACTGCCTTAGGAGCAGGCCTTGCCGCGGGACGGACGATCGCCGGCGGCCTTGGCAGCCGATTCGGACATGTACGAACCTTCCTTGGTCTTGCCATAGTACCGGTCGCCTTGGCAGTGATAGACCTTGGTCTTGCTGTTGACCCACACTTGGCCTGCGCCGCCGCCCGGCGCGGCAGCGGTGGCTGCCGCGGGCTTCGTTGCGCTCGTGGCCGGAGCGGCTGCGGTTGCGGCAGGCTTCGTTGCGCTCGTGGAC
>CAUPOD010000278.1:0-4507 GCA_963512745.1 uncultured Burkholderia sp.
AGCGCTAACGGCGCAGCGGGCCCGGCGCCCGCGCGCCGCCACGCGCGCGGCAACCAGCGCAAATAAAAAACGCGAACGGCAGATCCGCCGTTCGCGTTTTTTTACGTCCGTAGGCCGGTGCCGGCGCGCTCCACGCGATGTCCCGCTGTGGAGCGCCCCGCGCGCCGGAGATCAGATCTCGATCTTGGTCCCGAGCTCGACCACGCGGTTCGCCGGAATCGCGAAGAAGTCGGTCGGCTTCGACGCGTTCTGATGCAGCCAAGCGAACAGCCGCTCGCGCCATACCGACATGCCCGGCAGATCCGTCGGCACCACCGTCTCGCGCGCGATGAAGAACGAGGTGTCCATGAGTTCGAACGGCTCCATGCCGTACTTGCGCGTGAGCATGTCGAGCACGGCCTGCACGTCGGGCGTTTCCTTGAAGCCGTACTCGGCGCGCACCGAATACACGCCGCCGCCGAAGTCGTGCAGCGAGAGGCGTTCTTCGTTGTTGACGTACGGGATGTCGCGAATCACGAACGTCAGGAAGATCGTGCGCTCGTGCAGCACCTTGTTGTGCTTGAGATTGTGCAGCAGGCTCACGGGCACGAACTTGTCGGTACCCGTCAGGTAGATCGCGGTGCCCGATACGCGGTGCGGCGGGTGCGCGAGCAGCCCGGCGATGAACGGTTCGAGCGGAATGCCGTCCTCGGCCGTGCGCGCCTTGACAAGATGGCGGCCCTTGAACCACGTCATGAGCACCACGAACAGTACGCCGCCGATGCCGAGCGGCAGCCAGCCGCCTTGCGTGACCTTGAGCAGATTCGCGCCGAAAAAGCCCAGATCGACGAGCAGAAACACGCCGATGATGACAGCCACGAGTATGCGATTCCAACCCCAGACCTTGACCATCACGACGCTGAGCAGCACGGTGGTGATGACCATGGTCGCCGTCACCGCGATCCCGTACGCGGCGGCCAACGCGTTCGAACTGCGGAAGCCGACCACGATGCACAGGATCACGACGAGCAGCATCCAGTTCACGAACGGCACGTAGATCTGCCCGATCGCGCGATCCGACGTATGCATGACCTTCATGCGCGGCACGTAGCCGAGCAGGATCGCCTGGCTCGTCAGCGAATAGGCGCCCGAGATCACGGCCTGCGACGCGATCACGGTGGCCAGCGTGGACAGCACCACGAGCGGCAGCAGCGCCCACGACGGCGCCATCAGGAAGAATGGATTCTGGATCGCGGCCGGCTGATGCAGCAGCAGCGCGCCCTGCCCGAAATAGTTGAGCAGCAGCGTCGGGATCACGAGCACGTAGGTCGCGAGCCGGATCGGCCGCGCGCCGAAGTGGCCCATGTCCGCATACAGCGCTTCGGCGCCCGTCAGCACCAGCACGACGGAACCGAGCACCACGTATGCGAGCAGCAGATGCTTGCCCATGAACGTGACGGCGTAATACGGGTTGACCGCGGCGAGGATCTCGGGCATTTCGGCGATCCGGTACACGCCGAGAATACCGATCACGGCGAACCAGAGCAGCATGATCGGCCCGAACAGCTTGCCGACCGCGGCCGTGCCGCTGCGCTGGATCCAGAACAGCGCGATCAGAATCACCACGGTGATGGGCACGACGAGATTGGACAGCTTGGGCGCGGCGATCTCGAGCCCCTCGACGGCCGACATCACGGAAATCGCGGGCGTGATCACGGCATCGCCGTAGAACATGCACGCGCCGAAGATGCCGAGCACCATGATCAGCGTGGCCGAGCGGCCGCCCGATTGCACGGAGCGCAGCGCGAGCGCCATCAACGCGAGGACGCCGCCCTCGCCGTTGTTGTCGGCGCGCATCACGAACAGCACGTACTTGACGCCGACCACGAGCACGATCGCCCAGAACAGCAAAGAGGCGACCCCGAAGATCGAATCGTGCGTCAACGAAATGCCGTGGTCGCTGCTGAAGGCCTCTTGCAGGGAATACAGCGGGCTCGTGCCGATATCGCCGAAAACCACGCCGATGGCGGCGATCGCGAGCGCGGTCAGGGAGTGTTGTTGCGTAGAGGTGTGGGACGTTTGAGTCGTGTCGGTCATAAAGCGCTGGAGTCCGTCTGAAAGCGGAAAACTGGCTCATTCTAGCCCGGAGGCCGCGGCCGCCATAATAGCCGCGCCCCGGGGGCGTGGCTACTGCTTTGGTGCGGCGCCGCCCATGGCGGGCGAAGGATGCCGCACGTGACCTATCTTGGAAAACTGCATGCGTTTCGCGGGCGCCGCGTCTTGCGCCGCGGCCCCGCGTATTTCGCTCAAAGCGCGACGTGCTCTTGCGCGTCGCCGTCGCGGTGCTTGTTGCCGCGCTTGATCCATGCGCCCAGATTGTGCGGGCGCACCGTGTCCCAGTCCTCGAACGGCTGGTGAATCCACGGATTGGAAGCCAGGTACTGCACGTAGTAGTCGGGCTTCACGGTCGAGCACGCCTTGTACCAGAGCACGGCCGAACGCACGTCGGTCACGCTCGGATAGCGTGCCTTCAAATGCGCCTGCACGCGCGCGAGCGTGACGCCCGAATCGACGAGATCGTCCACCAGCAGCACGCGGCCGGACAGCTGGCCGCGCGTCATCGTGATGTACTCGGCGATATCGAGTTCGCCCTGCTGCGTGCCCGCCGCTTCGCGGTACGAGCTCGTGGCGAGGATCGCGAGCGGCACGTCGTAGATGCGCGACAGCTGATCGCCGACGCGCAGACCGCCGCGCGCGAGGCACAGGATCTGGTCGAACTTCCAGCCCGACTCGTAGACCATCAGCGCGAGCAGCTCCACGAGGCGGTGGTATTCGTTCCAACCCACCCACAGATGCTGATCGTCGCTACGCGGGTCTGCCGGCACCAGCGTGCCGATGTCTTCATGCTTCAGTACCACTTTTCTTTACACCTTGAACGGGTGGCGCAACAGGATCGTCTCGTCGCGATCCGGGCCGGTTGAAACCATATCGATCGGAATGCCCGCGACTTCCTGGACGCGCGTCAGATACGCGCGCGCGGTCTCGGGCAGATCGTCCCAGCGCGTGATGCCGACCGTGCTCGTCTTCCAGCCGCTGAACGTTTCATAGACGGGCTCGCAACGCGCCACTTCGACCGCGCCGCGCGGCAGGATATCGACATCCTTGCCGTCGATCTTGTAGCCGACGCACAGGCGCACTTCGTCGAGGCCGTCGAGCACGTCGAGCTTCGTGATGCACAGGCCCGTCACGCCGTTGATCTGGATCGAGCGGCGCAGCGCGGCGGCGTCGAGCCAGCCCGTGCGGCGCGGACGCCCCGTGACCGAACCGAATTCCTTGCCGACGTTGGCGAGCTCGATACCGACCGGGCTCTGATGCTTGGGATTGTCGGCATCGTACAGTTCGCTCGGGAACGGACCCGAACCCACGCGCGTGCAGTACGCCTTCGTGATGCCGAGCACGTAGTTGAGCTTGTGCGGACCGACGCCCGCGCCCGCCGAGGCGGCGCCCGCGACGCAGTTGCTCGACGTCACGTACGGATAGGTGCCGTGATCGATGTCGAGCAGCGTGCCCTGCGCGCCTTCGAACAACAGGCTGTTGCCGGCGCGGTTGACGTTGTCCAGCAGCGTCGAGACGTCGGCGACCATCGGCTTGAGGCGGTCGGCATAGCCGAGCATCGTATCGAGCGTGGCTTGGAAATCGACGGCCGCGCCGCCCAGGTACTGGGTCAGCACGAAATTGTGGAAATCGAGGTTTTCGCGCAGGCGGTCGGCGAACGTCTTCGCGTCGAACAGATCCTGCACGCGCAGCGCGCGGCGCGCGACCTTGTCCTCGTAGGCCGGGCCGATGCCGCGGCCCGTCGTGCCGATCTTGCCGGTGCCGAGACGCGCTTCGCGCGCCTGGTCGATGGCGATGTGGTACGGGAGGATCAGCGTGGCGGCTTCGGAGATGAAGAGGCGGTCGCGTACGTTGACGCCCGCTTCCTCGAGTTCGCCGATTTCCTTGAACAGGGCCTCGGGCGACAACACGACGCCGTTGCCGATGTAACAGGCGACGCCCTCGCGCATGATGCCCGACGGGATCAGGCGCAGGATGGTTTTCTTGCCGCCGATGATGAGCGTGTGGCCTGCATTGTGACCGCCCTGGAAACGCACGACGCCATGAGCGTGGTCCGTCAACCAGTCGACGATTTTGCCTTTGCCTTCATCACCCCATTGAGTCCCGACGACGACGACGTTACGTCCGGGAGTCGCGTTAACTGCGCTGGCAGACATGTTGATTCACTAGCTGGTTAAAAACGTATTCTACCCAGGTTCGCCCGCGTTGCCGAATTTTTACGTTTATCGTCAACGAGATGCAGCACCGGGACCGGATTGGAGGCGGCCGGATCTTGCGCGTTCCGGCCCCGCCATGTTAGCGCGGTTCCACCTGCCAGTGGCCATTGCGTTCGAGCAGAACGCGGTCGCAGGCGAATTCGTCGAGTGCATCGTCGTGTCCCGGCAACGCCGGGATCACGACCTCCCCCGCATCG
>CAUPOD010000279.1:0-4495 GCA_963512745.1 uncultured Burkholderia sp.
GCCACGACCCTCGGCGGGCGCGCCGATTCCGCGGCCCCCGGGATGTTTCGTACCCCCAACCCGGCCGACACGAGCGCCAGCATCGTCGAGAACTCGCCGAGTTCCTGCGCGATATTCAAGTCCGCGCCCGCCCGCTGCAACGCCACCAGCGTTTCGTCGTGGAAACCCGGCGCGTAGGCGCGCGCGAGGATGAATGCGGGGAAGCCCCGCAGGTCCCCCGGCCGAACGGCCGGCTGGGCGGTCAGCGCATGATCTTCGGGAAGCGCGACCACGAAAGATTCCTCCTGAACCACGCGGATCTCCAGGCCACGCTCGGTGACCGGCAAGCGGATCAAGCCGAAGTCGAGCTGATTGTTCCGCAGCGCCGAGATCTGGTCCGGCGTCGGCATGTCCTTCAGCGCGAGCGTGATGAGCGGATAGCGCGCGTGCATGGTCCGAATCAGCGCCGGCAACAGCTTCGGGAGCACCGAGGACACGAACGCGATGCGTAGGGTGCCGATTTCGCCCTGTGCCGACAGCCGCGCGGTTTGCTCCGCGCGCGATGCCTGATGGAGCGTCGCGGCGGCCTCCGGGAAGAACAGCCTGCCGGTCGAAGTCAAGGCAACCCTATGGCGGTCGCGCTCGAACAACTGCGCACCGAGCTCTTCTTCGAGCGTCTTGATCTGCATGCTGAGCGCCGGCTGCACGATGGACAGACGCCGCGCCGCGCGCCCGAAATGCAGCTCCTCGGCGAGCGCAACGAACGCGCGCAAATGCTTTAGCTCCATGCGGGATCCTCGTCTCGGTCTCGTTGTTATCACGGATCATGATAACAGTGTCATGAAAGACTATTGGCGTGATGGGCGTTCTTCGCGTCAACTTAACGCATTCGGAGACACGCGTTATTTAAAAAAATTCAGCCACTCATGACGACCATTCCCTATTCGATCCCCGCTTTATGCGGCTCCATCGCCGGCCAGCCGTTCACTTTCAACGTCAAGGTGCATAACGCGGCCTATCGGGCGCTCGACGTCGATTACACGTTCGTCAGCTTCGGCGTCGAAGATGCCGGCGGCGCGGTACAGGCGATCCGTACCCTCGGCATTCGCGGCATGAACGTCACCATGCCGCACAAGCAGGCCGTGATCGCGTATCTCGACGCACTCGACGACACGGCCCGCGCGATCGGCGCGGTCAATACCATCGTCAATCGGGACGGATATCTGACGGGCTACAACACCGACTGCGTGGGTGTCGTGCGCGCGCTGGAAGACGTCACGCCGCTTGCCGGGCGCCGGGTCGCATTGCTCGGCGCGGGCGGCGCGGCCCGCGCGATTGCGTGGGGCATGCGCCGCGCGGGTGCGCGTATCGCCGTGTTCAACCGCACCGCATCGCACGCGCAGACCCTCGCCGATGATTTCGGACTCGAATTCGGTGGGCCGCTCGGCGCATTCGAGCCGCACCCATTCGACGTCGTGGTCAATGCGACCGCCGCGGGGTTCCGCGCCCCGGACGTCAGTCCGCTGACGCCGGGCCAGCTTGCCCCGCATCTGGTCGTGATGGACGCGGCCTTTATCCCGGTTCGGACGAAGCTGATCCGCGAGGCCGAGGCGCACGGCTGCCGCGTGATTAACGGCACGCGGATGCTGCTGTACCAGTTTTGCGGCCAGGTCGAGCTTTACACAGGCAAGCCGGCCCCGGTCGAAGCCATGCATGCCGCGCTGCTCGCCGAGATTGCGCGAGTAGGGTAGCCCCGCCTGCGCTGCCTATGCCCGTCGCGGGCGAGGCAGCGGCGCCCCCGCAATCACATAAAAAGAAGACGGCACCCTGCGCGCACGGTGCGAGTTCTGGAGGAGACGTCATGAAGTACCAAGCAGCCCGCGCACCGTTCGAAGCCGTAACCGCGGCCGACGTCGATGCGAACGCCAGCCGCCGGGAAATAACGAAGGCCGACCTGTATCGCGCGGCGTGGGCCGCATCGCTCGGCAGCGCGCTCGAATATTACGATTTCGCGCTCTTCAACCTTGCCTCGGCGTTGATCTTCGCGCGTTTGTTTTTCCCGACGAGCGATCCGATCCTCGGCCTGATCGCCAGTTTCAGCGCGTACTTCCTCGGGTTCGCGGTGCGTCCGTTCGGCGGCATTTTCTTCGGTGCGCTCGGGGATCGATACGGCCGCAAATTCGTATTGACGGCGACGATCCTGCTCATGGGCATCGCCAGCACGCTTGTGGGCCTGCTGCCGACCTACGCGACCGCCGGGATCTGGGCGCCGATTCTGCTCGTGGGCTGCCGTTTGCTGCAGGGGCTTGGCGCGGGGGCGGAGCAGGCCGGCGCTGCCGTGCTGATGGCCGAATACGCGCCCGCGGCGCGGCGCGGCTATTTCGCCGCGGTGCCTTTCATGGGGGTGCTGTTCGGAACGGTGATGGCGGCGGCGATCTATTTCGCGTTGGTGCGGGTTGAAGAGAGCTCGCATGGCTGGCTCTGGCGCGTGCCGTTTTTGATGAGCACGCTGATCATCGCGGTGGCGGTGTGGATCCGGCTCAAGCTCAAGGAGTCCCCTTCGTTCGCCAAGCTCGAGGCGCGGCAGCAAATCGACGAAAGCCCGCTCCGGCATCTGCTGGCCCATTCGAAGCCGACGCTTCTCAGGGTGTTCGGGCTGCGCCTGGTACAGGACGGCCCCTCGTCGATTTATCAGGCGCTTGCGATCAGCTATATGGCAACCGCTACGGGTCTCGGCGGATCGATCGGCGCGAAAGCGCTGCTGTTCGCGGGTATCTCGGGCGTGGCCGTGATTCCCCTCACCGGGTTGCTGAGCGACCGGTTCGGGCGCGTCCCCGTTTACCGCGCCTGTGCGATCTATCAATTGCTGCTGGCTTTTCCCACCTGGTGGGTGCTCAGCAAGGGCCATGCGGACGCTAGCATCGCGATGCTGTGCGTCGCGCTAGCGGGTGTCTGGGGCATGTTTGCAACGCAAGGCGCGATGTTTCCCGAGCTTTTCGGCGCACAGCACCGCTACGCCGGCGTAGCGGTGGGGCGCGAGGTGTCGGCGGTGTTTGCGGGCGGCGTGGCGCCGCTGATCGGCACCTCGATCATCGCTTGGTCGATGGCTCACTGGGGCGGGCACGAGGGCCGCGTGCTCGCGTGGATTCCGCTTGCCGGCTACGTGGTGATCTTGAGCGCGATCGGAATCTTCACGACCTATCACGTGCCGGAGACGCGCGGGCGTGATCTGGACGATTTGCGGGACGCGGCATAAATGTTGCCCGAGCAGTATTTGGCTTGAAATGAGTACTGTGTTTTTGTACAGTATCGGCATTTCAGACCAAGGTGTGCGGCTAAGCCGCAGCCCCCCGCGCTGTGCGCAAAATCATCCACTGCGATTGCGACTGTTTCTACGCGTCCGTCGAGATGCGCGACGATCCTTCGCTACGCGGTCGTCCGCTCGCGGTCGGAGGCCGGCCCGACCAGCGCGGCGTGATCGCGACCTGCAACTACGAGGCGCGCCGTTTCGGCGTGCATTCGGCGATGTCGTCGGCCACCGCGCTGCGCAAGTGTCCCGGCCTCCTGATCCTGCCGCCCGCGATGGAAAAGTACCGCGTGGCCTCGCGCGCGATCATGGCGATCTATCGCGACTACACGCCCGACGTCGAGCCGCTGTCGCTCGACGAGGCCTATCTCGACGTGACGGGCACCGGACGCTGCCGCGGCAGCGCCACCCTGGTCGCCGAGGAGATCCGCGCCCGCGTGCGCGAGACGGTCGGCGTGACGGTGTCGGCCGGCGTCGCGCCGAACAAGTTCGTCGCCAAGATCGCATCCGACTGGAACAAGCCCGACGGCCTGTTCGTCGTGCGTCCGCACGAACTCGACGCGTTCGTCGCGGCGCTGCCCGTGCGCAAGCTGTTCGGGGTCGGCAAGGTCACGGCGGCGCGCCTCGAACGGCTCGGCATCGAGACCTGCGCGCAATTGCGCGAATGGTCGCTGATCGATCTGCATCGCGAATTCGGCGCGTTCGGCCAGCGCATGTACGAGTTGTCGCGCGGCATCGACGAGCGTACCGTGCGCGCGGACCGCGAGCGCAAGTCGGTCAGCGTCGAGACCACCTACGTGCGCGATCTGGAAACGCTCGAACAATGTGCGGCCGAGATTCGCATGCTGTCGGAGCAGTTGATTGCGCGCATCGAGCGCGCGGGCGCGGCACGGTTGGTCAAGAAGCTTTACGTGAAGTTGCGCTTCGCCGATTTTCAGCGCACGACGGTGGAATGTGTGGCCGATACGGTGCAAGTTGAAACGGCGCTGATGCTGTTGGAGAAGGGTTTCGCAAGGCGTGCGCAGCCGGTGCGGCTGCTCGGGGTGGGGGTGCGGATCGACGAAGAAACCGCGGAACGTCACGGGCAGATCGCGCTGTTCGAAATGGGAGAGGAGGGGGGGCCGCGGGGGCCGCGCCGGGGGGGGGGGAAAAAACCAAAGCTATTTAAACCTTTATATGGTAACGTCAGTCTCTTAATAAAAAAAAAAC
>CAUPOD010000280.1:0-4490 GCA_963512745.1 uncultured Burkholderia sp.
TACTATTCCTTTTCCGCCCGTGGCGCGACCCCCGCTTCCAACGCGGGTGTCGGTGGGGCGCCCGCCGCCCCCCCGGCGCTACGCGTCGCGCCGGGTTCGGAGTCGGCTCCGGGCCATTCGAGCGTGATGCGCACGCCGTCGAGCCGCTTGCCGAGCAGCCCGAGCGCGTTGCGTAGCGCGCGCGCCAGATCGGCTTGCGCGCGTCCCGGGCGCGCGCGTCCGACGAACAGTTTGAGCTGGTTCGTGATCTTGCCCATGCGCTCGGTCAGCAGCGCGATCGCTTCGAGGTTGTCGCGCACGGCGTCGTGCGCGCCGCGTTCGAGCAGCACGCGCGAGTTGTCGGAGAAGCTGCGCAGCGCGGCGAGCGGCTGGTTCAATTCGTGCGTGATGCCGGCCGCCATTTGGCCCAGCGCCGCGAGCTTGCTGGCCTGGATCAGCTCGTCTTGCGCCGCGCGTAGTTCGTGTTCGGCGCGCGTGCGCTCGGCGACCTCGTGCTGTAGATGGCGGTTCGCTTCCGACAAATCGGCCGTGCGTTCGGCCACGCGTTCGTTGAGTTGCGCGTAAGCCTTCTGCAGCGCTGCGCGGCCTTGCACGATTTCGCGCACGCGCGCGCGCCGCATGCGCCAATAGAAGCCGAGCAGGCACACGCACAGATAGCCGGAGCTGGCCATCACGGCGAGGCTGCGCGCATCGAAGGCCACGGGCGCGAGCGGCGACATCGTCACGATCTGCCAGTTCGGCGTGCCGAGCGCGCGGCGCGTTTCCAAATAGCGCGGCGTGCGCAGGCCGTGCCCGATGCGCACGATCTCGGCGCCGCCGTCGAGCGTGCGGTCGAGGTGCAGCGGCAGGGACGGCAGCGGCTGCCGCGCATATTGCTGCGTGGCGTCGATCGAAGCCGCGAGCGCGGGCGGCAGCGGGCGCAGCGCATGGTATTTCCACTGCGGCACCGACGACAGGAAGATCACGCCGTGCTCGTCGGTCACCAATACGGGCTCGGCCGCGTCGGCGCCCGGAAACCATTCGAGATTCAGTTTAACGACGGCCACGCCGACCGGCGCGCCGTTGCGCAGCACGGGCTGCGAGACGTAGTAGCCGGGGTCGTGCGAGATCGTGCCGATGCCGAAGAAGCGGCCGACGCCGCCGTGCGCGGCTTCGGCATAGTACGGGCGGAAGCGGTAGTCCACGCCGACGAAGCTGTCCGCGGCGCGCCAGTTGCTCGCGGCGACGCAGCGGCCGTCGGCGCCGATGATGTAGGTGGTGGTCGCGCGCGCGTGGCGGTTGACGTCTTCGAGGTAGCGGTTCGCGGCGGCAGCCCAGTCGGGGCGCGGCGCAGCGAGCACGTCTTGCACGAGGGGCTGGGTGCCGATCAGATAGGGCAGCGATTCGTAGCGTTCGAGCGTGCCCTGCAGCGTGGCGGTCAGCTGATCGGCGCGGACGCCCGCATCGCGCTGCAGTGCGGCCAGACCTGCGCGCCAGGCAAGCGTCCAGGTCGCGGCGCAGACTGCGGCGAGTCCGGCCAGCAGCGCGGACAGGATGAGCAGGCGGCGCGGCGTCAAGAATTCGGTTCCTTGCGGGTGGGTGGGGCTATTGTTGCATAGGGTGGCGGTTTGCTTTAACACCGATGGCAAGCTCGAGCTTGGGAGGATGGGGGGATGTCCGCTTCCGGCGGAAACGCCTCCAGCGGACACCCCACCCCCATCCTAGGTTTCATATGCCCTAGAAAATCAACGCCGGCGCGTGGTGTTTGGGTGGGACGCCGGCGTTGGCGTGCTTTTGAGGCAGATGGGTTGGGAGGCGCTGTTTAACCCGCTTGCACGGTTTCTTCTTGCGCGGCCGTGCGGCGGCCGAGCAGGCGGTTCAGCTTGCTGCGGTCGAGTTCCTTCTCCCAGGCGGCCATCACGACCGTCGCCACGCCGTTGCCGACGATGTTGGTCAGCGCGCGGCACTCGCTCATGAAGCGGTCGATGCCGAGGATCAGCACCATGCCCGACAGCGGGATCGTCGGCACCACGGCCAGCGTCGCGGCGAGCGTGATGAAGCCCGCGCCCGTCACGCCGCTCGCGCCCTTCGAGGTCAGCATCGCCACCGCGAGCAGCGTCAGTTGCTGCGTGAGCGTGAGGTCGGTGTTGGTCGCCTGCGCGATGAACAGCACGGCCATCGTCATGTAGATGTTGGTGCCGTCGAGGTTGAACGAATAACCGGTCGGCACGACCAGCCCGACCACGGGGCGCGAGCAGCCGAGTTGCTCGAGCTTCTGCATCAGTTGCGGCAGCGCGGCTTCCGACGAGCTCGTGCCGAGCACGATCAGCAGTTCTTCCTTGATGTAGACGACGAAGCGCACGATGCTGAAGCCGACCATGCGCGCGATCGAGCCGAGCACGATCAGCACGAACAGGAACGAGGTCAGATAGAACGTGCCGATCAGCTTCAGGAGCGGCACGAGCGCACCGACGCCGTATTTGCCGATCGTGAACGCCATCGCGCCGAACGCGCCGATCGGCGCGAGCTTCGTGACGATGCGCACGACGCCGAACAGGACGCTCGACAAGCTGTCGATGAACTCGGTCACGGCGCGGCCGCGCTCGCCGAGCGTGGCGAGCACGCTGCCGAACAGAATCGCGATCAGCAGGATCTGCAGGATCTCGCCCTGCGCGAACGCCGACGCGAGCGTGTCGGGAATGATGTGCAGCAGGAAATCGACCGGGCTCTGGCCGTGCGCCTGCTGCGCGTAGGAGGCGACGGCCTTCGCGTCGAGCGTCTTCACGTCGACGTTGAAGCCCGCGCCGGGCTTGAGCAAGTGCGTCATGATCAAACCGAACACGAGCGCGATGGTCGAGACGACCTCGAAATAGAGCAGCGCCTTGCCGCCCACGCGCCCGACCTTCTTCATGTCCTCCATGCCGGCGATGCCCGTCACGACGGTACAGAAGATGATCGGCCCGATCACCATCTTGATGAGTTTGATGAAGCCGTCGCCGAGCGGCTTCATGTCGATGCCGAGTGCCGGCGAGAAATGCCCGAGCGCGACGCCGACGACGATCGCCGCGATCACCTGGACATAGAGGATCTTGTGGAAGGGCTGCTTCCGGATGGATGCCGACATCGGTTGTCTCCTGACTGTAGTTGTGGGACTTGACGCTTGCTGGACGCTCTTATCGCAAGCTTGGTGCCAGTTCTAATGCGGCATTTTGTCATTGATTTAAAAGAGGATTTTTCGGGCGAGCACGACCGAATTATGGATTTCCGGAAAATGACGCGAGAATTCGTCCGGATTTTCGGAAATCCGCGGCTATGTGCCGCGCGCGATCGACGCGCTTGCGCCTATTTCGCCGCGGCGCCGCCGGCCGGATAGACGGCCAGTTCGAGAAATCCCGTCGCCGCATCGGCCTCGCGCGCGAAGCGGTGTCCAGGCACGCTCGCGAGCAGGATCTCGGCCGTCGTGCGCACGATGCAGCCCGGCGCGACGTGGCCGCCGTGCACGCGGCCCTGCGCGTCCGACAGCGCCGCATGCAGATGCGCGCCGTCGGGCGACAGCGAACCCGCGAGCGTGAGGATTTCGAGGTCGCCGCGCAATTCGGCCGGCGCGGGCGCGCCTGCGTAGCGCAACTGCGCGACACTGAGGCTGCCGATGCCTTGCAGCACCCAGCCCGCTTCCCAGCCGAGCGCGCGGACCGTTTGTTCGAGCGCGCCGCGCAGGTCGTCGCCGGGCGCGAGGCGCAGAGGATGCACGTGCATGGTGAGGTTCCGTGGGGTTTCGAGAGAGGCCGTTTGAACGCGGGCAGGTTCAACCGGTTTACACTCGCCTGCCTCGTCCCTTCATCCTACGCCACCATGACGAATTCCACGCCTGCCGCGAACCGCGTCGTGCTGAGCCGCGTGACGCGCGCCGATGCCGACGCATTGATCGAAGCCAACCGCGCGAGCCAGCACTATCACTTGCCGTGGGTCGCGTCGTTCACCGATCAGGCCGGCTTCGACGCGTGGTTCGGGTGCACGCTGAGCGGCCCGAACGTGGGATTGATCGCGCGCGAGGCGAGCGCGGCGGCGGATGGCGTCGGCCCGGTCGGCGCGATCGTTGGCGTGGTCAATCTGAACGAGATCGTCGCGGGTATTTTCCAGAGCGCTTATCTCGGCTACTACGGCATGGCGCGGTTCGCGGGCAGGGGGTTGATGACGGAAGCGCTGCGCGCGGCGGCGGCCTATGCGTTCGGCGAACTCGGGCTGCACCGCCTCGAGGCCAACATCCAGCCGGACAATGCGGCGTCGCTCGCGCTGGCGCGGCGCGTGGGATTCCGGAAAGAGGGCTATTCGCCGCGCTATCTGCGCATCGACGGCGCATGGCGCGACCACGAGCGCTGGGCGCTGCTCGCGGACGAGCGGTAAACGAAAAAGCCGCCACGGCCAGCGTGGCGGCGCGGGGGCCGCGGGCGCGGCTGTTTTCTTAATTCACTGTATAATTAGGGGGGGGGGGGGGCGGTCGCCCCCGCGCC
>CAUPOD010000281.1:0-4474 GCA_963512745.1 uncultured Burkholderia sp.
CTGTAGTGGTCGTAGCGGCCCGACTGGCTGAACGACAGGTACTTGCCCGCCAGCGGAATGTCGAACTGGTAATACGCCGCGCCGATGTTGCGCGAGCCCTCGACCGTCTGCAGACGCGGCGCGAAGATCGCGCCCGAATTCGTCAGGCCGTCCGCTTCGATCGATTCCGACTGATGCGCACCCTGGATACCCAGACCGAAACCGACGTCGCCGGTCGGCAGCGTGAACAGCTTCGGCGTCGAAATCGTCGCGTCGAGCACGTCGAGCTTCGACACGCCGATATTGTTCGTCTGCGTCAGCACGCCGTCCAGGCCGTTCGGCGTCGCCGCCGGATTGTCGAAGTTATAGCCACCGGCCAGAATCTTGTTCAGGCCCGCGACCGTGACCGAACCGTCGTACTTGGTCGTGACGATACTTTGCGAATGGCCATACGACGTCGCCCAGTCCCATTCGCGGTTCAACGCGTTGAACTGGCCCTTCACGCCCGTCGAGAAGCTCAGGTAGTTGGCTTCCGTCTTCGAAGAAGCCGTAACCGGCAGGATGCCGTAGTACGTCGCGTTCGAACCGGTCGGGTTATACGGGTTGCTCCCCGGAACGGTGATCGACTTGCCCACCAGCGAGCCGGTCGTCGGATCATAAGTCAGACCGGTACGCAGCACGCGCGGACCGCCATCGACCTTGGTCGAGTTGTGGCTGGCCAACACGTCGGCAAAGGCCGTGGTGTTGTCGTCGATCTTGAAGTCGGCGTGTACCTTGGTGTTGTAGCGCTCGGTGAACGGCGAGCCGCTGTACTGATTCGCCACGTCGTGGTTGCAGACCGAACCGTCGCCGCCGCGGAACGAATTCGCAGCCGCTCCGACCGTGCCGTTCACGCAGTTGCCCGGCTGCTTCACGCCGCCGACCGACCAGTAGCTCGGAATCTGGTTGTTCAGGCCGAACGGGCCTTGATTGGTGTAGTCGAGGTTCTCGGTCCGCGAGCGTTGGTCCAGGTGGAAACCCGTATCCTTGTACACGCTCGCCGCGGCCGTCACGTTGTAGCCGTCGCTGGCGAGATTGCCGAAGCCGCCGAGCACGCCGAATTTGGTCGTGAACGCGCCGCCGTCGGTCGCGCCGCCCATGCTGCCGTCGAGCTGCAGGCCTTGATAGTTCTTCTTGGTGATGATGTTCACCACGCCGGCAATCGCGTCCGAGCCGTACTGCGACACCGCGCCCGTCTTGACCACTTCGATACGGTCCACCACGTTCAGCGGCAGCGTGTTCAGGTCGAAGAACGCGTCGGTTGCATTGACAGCGAACGCATACGGCGCCACGCGCTGGCCGTCGACCAGCACCAGCGTGTACTTCTCCGACAAGCCGCGCAGCGCGATGCCGGAACCGCCGGGCGCGAAGCTCGATGCCGTGGATTCGCCCCAGCTGTTGGCCGAGTTGGCGGAAATGCTGCGCAGGAAGTTGCCCACGCTCGTCTCGCCCGATTCCTGAATTTGCTTGGCGCTGATCTGCTGCACCGACTGGAAGCCCGTCTTATCCGCCTGGCGGATCAGCGAGCCCGTCACTTCGAAGCGCTTGATCTTCTGCACCGACTTGTCGGCCGATGCCGCTGCCGCACCCGACGCAGCCGCGGGAGCGGCGGGCGTCGCGACGGTCGCGTTCGCCGAGGCGCCCGCATCCGCTGCCGGCTGGCTCTGCGCAAATGCCGGCACGGCCAGCGTGGCGCTCAACGCCACGTTGGCCCACACGATGCGCTTGATGGCTTGCGCCAAGACTCTTTGTTTCATGTTTCCCCTCTCGTCAAAAGACCCCGTCCACGCCCGGCAGAGATTTCTTCGAAGCCCATGCCCAGTCGCAGCCTGCGTTCGTAAATCGATTTGCAATCCTTACAATTTCATCTCGAAAATTACGCGAAGCTTTCCGCTCGCTTTGCCGCCGTTGCCGGCTGGCAGCCGCCCCACTACAGCAACCGCGGCGTGCCGATCCAAATCAGCACCGCCTCCAGCGTGCCGCTATTGCGCCACGCATGGCGCCCCGTCGCTTCGTAATGCGCGGTGTCGCCCGCATTCAGCATGAAGGTCTGATCCTCCAGCGTCAGCGCAATCTGCCCGGCGATCAGATACACGAACTCTTCGCCGGCCTGGCTCACGATCTCGCTGGCCACGCCGCCCACCGGCAACCGCACCAAAATCGCATCGAGCTTGCGGCCTTCCATCAGATTGCTGAGCCGAGCAAACGAATCGGCCGACTTCACGAAGCTGAAGTACTGCAGAGCGTCGCTACGGCAGATCGACTTGGCCTCCGTCGGGGTCTCGACGAAATACTGCATCGTCACCCCCAGCGCCTTCGCGATCCCCGCCAGCGACGTAAACGACGGCGTGGCATGGCCGCGCTCGACTTGCGAAAGGAAGGGCTTGGAAATCCCCGCCGCCGCCGCCGCCTCATCGAGCGTCAATCGCAGTCGCTGACGCAGCGCGCGGATTTTGCTGCCTATCGAGACGGCTACCTGCATCGATTCTTCGGGCAAGACCATAACAAGACAGAACCCGGCGGTCAAAATCTGTTTGATATAAGCGAATCATGTTTGATGAGAAGACTGCAACAGTGCCGCCTCCATCGCCCGGAGATGTCTATCGCACGGGCCTTGCGCCGCTTACGGCACCCTGCCCGCCCCTCCTCCGCGTTGTATCTTTCGCACAACTGATCAAACAATATACCGCTTGCTTTTTGTTCAAATATTTTTTCGGGTAATCGAGCCACCCGTTACCGCACGTGCCGCATTCAGCCGAACTGGATGTCCGCCCCGGGAAAACCCGAAGCGGACACCGCGCCAACCGCTACCGGCTGCGTTACTGCATGTACTGCTCGTTGCCGATCAAACCGATCTTGGTCGCGCCTTCACGCTGCGCGGCGGCCAGCACCTCGGCCACGTCCTTGTACGGTGCGCCCTTGTCCGGACGCAGCCGCAGCTCCGATTGATCCGGCATCGCCGCAACCTGGGCCATCTTGGCCTCGAGGGTCGCCTTATCCGCCACCGGCGCGCCGTTCCAGGAAACCGTGCCGTTCGCCGCGATATCGATCTGGACCGCCACGGGCGGCTTCTGCGGCGGCGGCGGATTGCCGACCGGCAGGTTCATCTTCACCGAGTGCATCTGAATCGGAATCGTGATGATCAGCATGATCAGCAGCACGAGCATCACGTCGATCAGCGGCGTGGTGTTGATGTCCACCATCACTTCCGGCTCACCGCCGCCCTTGGACGAAACGTTCATCCCCATGTTCTACTCCTAGCCCCCGCGCGCGGGCGGCTCAGTGATGAATGAGACCTTCGCGATGCCCGCGCGCTCGCACGCCGTGACGACACGGCCGATGTACTCGTACGGCGTCGACTGATCGCCGCGCACGTGCACGTCGGGCTGCGGCGTCTGCGTCGAAATCTGCTTCAGCCTCGCCAGCAGCGTCGGGCCGTCCACCAGGGTGGTGCCCCAGAAAACGTCGCCCTTCTTGTTGACCGCCACCTCGACGGCCTTGGCCTCGGTCTGCATCGGCTGCACGCGTTCCTTCGGCAGCTGCACCTGGATCGTGTGCGTGATGGTCGGAATCGTGATCAGGAAGATGATCAGCAAGACCAGCATCACGTCCACCAGCGGCGTCGTGTTGATGGCGGAGATGACTTCGTCGTCATCCTCCTGCCCAACGTTCATCGCCATAACGTACCTCGCTTAAACTTGGCTGGTGATCGCGCCCGCCGTTAGGCGGCCACGCCTTGCTTGACGGCCTTCGAGCGCTTGGCCGTGCCGGCCAGCAGAACCGTATGCAGCTGCGCGCCGAAGTTGCGCACGCGCTCCATCACCGACTTGTTGCGGCGGACCAGGAAGTTGTAGCCGAGCACTGCCGGCACTGCCACCGCCAGACCGATCGCGGTCATGATCAGCGCTTCGCCCACCGGGCCCGCGACCTTGTCGATCGAAGCCTGGCCGGCGATACCGATGGCCGTCAGCGCGTGATAGATGCCCCACACCGTACCGAACAGGCCGACGAACGGCGCCGTCGAACCGACCGTGCCGAGGAACGCCAGGCCGTCTTGCAGACGGTTCGACACGTTGGTGATCGAGCGTTCGATGGACAGATCGATCCAGGTGTTGCGGTCGATCGAATCGAGCAGCGCTTCGTCGTGTTGCTCGCCGGCTTCGATCGCGTTCTCGGCGATGAAGCGGAACGGCGAGGTTTCGTCGAGCTGCGATGCGCCCTGGGCGAGCGACGGCGCCGTCCAGATCTGTTCGTCGGCGGCCTTCGCGCGGCGGTTCGCACGCGCTTGCTCGAAGAACTTCGTGATCATGATGTACCAGCTGCCCATCGACATCAGCACCAGCAGCACCAGCACGAAGCGTGCGACGAAGTCACCGTTCTTCCACAGCGAGTCGAGACCGTACGGGTTCGAGATCGTGGCCGACGAAGCCGGCAGCGGCGGCGGCACGGCTTGGTC
>CAUPOD010000282.1:0-4465 GCA_963512745.1 uncultured Burkholderia sp.
CATCGACTCCGAGATCCTCGGCGTTCAGCGTCGCGATGCCGGGCCGGGCGCCGGGCGCCGCGCCTTCGTCCTGACGGCGGCTCGCCTTGAGCGCGGCGCGCGCGATCGACTGTTCGAGTTCGCGCACGTTGCCGGGCCACGCATATGCCTGCAGCGCCGCTTGCGCGTCGGGCGCGAGACGCAGCCCGCGCAGGCCGATGCGGCGCCGGTTGTCCTCGAGAAACGCGCCCGCGAGCAGCAGCACGTCGCGGCCGCGCGCGCGCAGCGGCGGCACCGTCACCGGAAAACTGCTGAGCCGATGATAGAGATCGGCGCGGAACCGCCCGGCGCGCACTTCTTCACCGAGATCGCGGTTGGTGGCCGCGATCAGCCGCACGTCGACGCGATGATCGCGGTCCGAACCCACACGCTGCAATTGGCCGTTCTGCAGCACGCGCAGCAGCTTCGCCTGCACCGCGAGCGGCAACTCGCCGATCTCGTCGAGAAACAGCGTGCCGCCGTCGGCCGCATCGAAACGCCCCGGACGGTCGCTGTGCGCGCCGGAGAACGCGCCGCGCACGTGGCCGAACAACTCGCTCTCGACGAGATGCTCGGGCAGCGCCGCGCATTTGATCGTGACCAGCATGCGGCCCGCGCGCGCCGATTGCGCGTGCAGCCGGCGCGCCACGAGTTCCTTGCCGACGCCCGTCTCGCCCGTGATCAGCACGGTCAGATCGCTCGGCGCGACGAGATCGATCTCCGCGGTCATCTGCCGCCACGCCGCGCTCTGCCCGACCAGGCGCTGCTCCTCGGCCGGACTCGCCGCGAGACGGTACGCCTCGGCCTTGCGGCGCTCGTCCTCGACGCGCAAAGCCAACTGCTGAAAACGCGCGCTCGCCGCGACGGCGGCCGCGGCGAGACTCGCGAACGTATCGAGGATCTGCAGATCGGCCGCGGAAAACCGGCCGGCTTCGAGCGCGTCGAGCGTGAGCAGACCCCACGGCGCGCCGTCGAGGCGCAGCACGCAGCCCATGCAGTCGTGCACTTCGAGATGCCCGGGCGGCCCTTCGATCAAGCCGTCGTATGGATCGGGCAACGTGCAGTCGGCAGGAAAGCGCATCGCGCGCGGCGCGTCGAGCAGCGCGCGCAAGCGCGGATGGGCATCGCTCGCGAAGCGCCGGCCCATGGCATCGGCGCTCAAGCCGTGCACGGCGAGCGGCACCAGCGTGCCGCCGTCCAGGCGCAGCAGCGCGGCGGCGTCGCATGGCAGCAGACGGCACAACGCGTCGATCAGGCGCCGGTAACGCTGTTCTGCCGACAAATCCGTGCGCGCCAGATCGCCGATCAGCGGCACCAAGGTATCGAGCACCGCCGACGTGCGCGTCAAAACGACTCTCCCCGTTCATGGAACATGTCAAAAAAACATGTCAAAAAAACTCGTTAGGCACTAGCCATGCTTGATTCTAAACGGTTTTCCGGCTGGCACGGTTACTGCGTTATTGGGCACGACCTTACTCAACCGGAGACGTCCCATGCTGACCCAAGCGCAACGCGACATCATCAAGGCCACCGTGCCGCTGCTCGAAACCGGCGGCGAAGCGCTGACCACGTACTTCTACGAACTGCTGCTCACCGAGCATCCGGCGCTGCGGCCGATGTTCAACCAGACCCACCAAGCCGACGGCGCGCAGCCGCGCACGCTCGCGCGCGGCGTGCTGCTGTACGCGCGCAACATCGACCGGCTCGAGGCGCTCGGCCCGCTCGCCGTGGAAATCGTCAACAAGCACGTGTCGCTGCAGGTGCAGCCCGAGCACTACCCGCTCGTCGGCGATTGCCTGCTGCGCTCGATCCGCAACGTGCTCGGCGCCGAGATCGCCACCGACGCCGTGATCGACGCGTGGGCCGCGGCCTACGGCCAGCTCGCCGACATCCTGATCGGCGCGGAGCGCCAAGCCTACGACGCGCTCGCGGCGGCGCCGGGCGGCTGGCGCGGCGCGCGCGCGTTCCGTGTCGTGCGCAAGGCGCCCGAGAGCGCGGAGATCACTTCGTTCTATCTGGAACCCGTCGACGGCGGCCCCGTCGTCGATTTCCTGCCGGGCCAATACGTCGGGCTGCGCCTGATCGTCGACGGCCGGGAGATCCGCCGCGACTACTCGCTGTCGGCCGCGCCGAACCGGCGCAGCTACCGCATCAGCGTGAAACGCGAGACGGGCGGCGCGGCGTCGGGTTTCCTGCACGGCAGCGTGCACGAAGGCTCGATCGTCGAGTTGTTCCCGCCCGCGGGCGCGTTCACGCTCGACGACAGCCAGCGCCCGCTGCTGCTGATCAGCGGCGGCGTCGGCATCACGCCGACGCTGGCGATGGCCGAAGCCGCGCTGCCGACCGGCCGCCCGATCACGTTCATCCACTATGCGCGCGATGCCGCCGCGCAGGGTTTCCTCGCCACGCTCAAAGGCTGGGCCGCGCGCTATCCGCAGTTCAAGCTGCACGTGGTGTACGACCAGGCGTCGCCCGCGCCCGCGCCGCAGCCGGACGCGGTGGGCCGCCCCGAGATGTCGCAGCTCACGCGCTGGATCGCCGACCCGGCCGCGTGCGACGCGTATTTCCTCGGGCCGAAGCCGTTCATGGCTTGGTTCAAGCGCACGCTCGCGGAACTCGGCGTGCCGGAAGAACGCTGCCATTACGAGTTCTTCGGGCCGACGCAGGCATTGCAGTAAGCACGTGCGGCGGCGGCGCCGGACGCAAATCCGCGCCCCCCGTAGGCTCACTCGGCGTCCGGCTGCCGCGCCGGCGACGCCGCGATGAACGCGTCCAGCTCCATCGCGCGCGCATAGATCGCTTCGAGCGTCGGATACGGTTTGGTGTCCACCTCGAAGCGGTACGCGTTGAATAGCTGCGGGATCAGGAACACGTCGGCGAGCGTCGGCGTGTCGCCATGACAGAAGCGGCCCGTACGCGGATCGGCGGCGAGACGCGCCTCGAGCGTCTCGAATCCGCCCGCGACCCAATGCCGGTACCAGGCCATCTTCTGCTCTTCGCTCACGCCGAGCGTCTTCACGAGATAGCGGAGCACGCGCAAATTGTTGAGCGGATGGATCTCGCACGCGATCTGCAGCGCCAGCGCGCGCACATAGGCGCGATCGATCGGCGCGGCCGGCAGCAGCCGCGGCTCGGGATGCGTTTCCTCCAGATATTCGACGATCGCGAGCGACTGCTGCAGCGTCGCGTCGCCGTCGGTCAACACCGGCACCAGCGCATCGGGGTGCAGCTTGCGGTACTCGGGCGCGAGCTGTTCGCCGCCCGCGCGCATCAGATGCACGGGCACGCACTCGTACGGCAGACCCTTGAGGTTGAGCGCGATCCGCACCCGGAACGCGGCCGAACTGCGGAAATAACTGTAGAGCTTCATCGCGACTCCATGGTCTCAGTCTGAGTCCGGATCGGTCCGGATCAGGCCGCGCCCTGTGCGGGCAGCACGCGCCCGATGCATTCGCCGAAACCGATGCGCGCCGCGCCGGGCCGTGCGCACCATGCGCGCATCACGACCGCGTCGCCGTCTTCGAGGAACGTGCGCGTCTCGCCGTTCGGCAGCGTGAGCGGCGCCTTGCCGCCGCTCGTCAATTCGACGAGCGCGCCGGCCTGATCGAGCGTCGGCCCCGACAGCGTGCCGGTGCCGAACAAATCGCCGGGCTGCAGGTTGCAGCCGTTGACCGTATGGTGCGCGACGAGCTGCGCCAGGGTCCAATACGCGTGCCGGTAGTTGCTGCGGCTCACGCGCGCGGCGCCGGTCTGCGCGGCGCGCATCGCGGCCGTCTCCAAGCCGACTTCCAACTCGATGTCGAACGCGCCCTGCTCGCGCTGCTGCGCCGAATCCAGATACGGCAGCGGCTGCGGATCACCGTCGGGACGCGCGAACGGCACGCGGTACGGCGCCAGCGCGTCGAGCGTGACGATCCACGGCGACACCGTGCTCGCGAAATTCTTGGCCAGAAACGGGCCGAGCGGCTGGTATTCCCACGCCTGCAGATCGCGCGCGGACCAATCGTTGAGCAGGCTCACGCCGAACACGTGCGCGTCGGCCTCGACGATCGGCACGGGCTGCCCGAGCGCATTGCCGGTGCCGATGTAGATGCCGAGTTCGAGCTCGTAGTCGAGCCGCTTGCTCGGGCCGAACTGCGGCGCGCTCGCGCCGGGCGGCAGCGTCTGCCCTTGCGGGCGCGCGAACGCCTGGCCCGACACGCCGATCGACGACGCACGGCCGTGATAGCCGATCGGCACCCACTTGTAGTTCGGCATCAGCGGGGCGTCGGGGCGGAACAGCCGGCCGATATTGGTCGCGTGATAGATCGACGTGTAGAAATCGGTGTAGTCGCCGATGCGCGCGGGTACCGTGTACTCGGCGTCGGTCTGCGCGACCAGCGCGGCCGCGAGTGCCGCCTGCTGCGGCGCGCCCAGGCCCCTGCCGGAGGGCAGGCCCTTTTCACTC
>CAUPOD010000283.1:0-4448 GCA_963512745.1 uncultured Burkholderia sp.
ATGGGGGAGCCCGGCTTGTGTCAGGGGGGGGGCGCGAAGCTGCGCGTTGCCCCCCCCGCCGCGCGGATCCTCGCCGGGATCGGCGAATTGCTGCCCGACACCGGCGCGGCGGTCGACGATGCGCCGTGGAGCGGCGCCGGCGCTTTACAGCGGCGTTTGCAGCGTATCGCGCGCGGGCTCGACGCGGCGCTCGGCGAATCGATGGCGAGGGCGCTGCAGCTCGATCTGGATGCGGTCGACCTTTTACCGGGGCCGAGCGCGGCCGACGCATGGCGGGACAGCCTGCGCAACGTGCTGTCCCGGGCCTGGGACACCTTGCGCGCGAATCTGTCGTGGACGTCGGTTGGTTTGCGTCACGCGCTGCGCGTCGCCGTTGCGGCGACGCTGGGTTTCTCGATCGTGCGGCTGCTCGGCGTGCCGTTCGGTTACTGGACGACGATGGCGACGCTGCTGATTCTGCAGCCGTCGATCGCCGGGACCTGGCCTCGCAGCGTCGAGCGGGCGGCGGGCAGCATCGTCGGCGGCCTGCTCGCGTTGGCGATCGGACTCTGGATCCATACGCCGCTCGGCATCGCGCTTGCCGTGTTTCCGCTCGTCTATGCGACCATGGCATTGCGGCCCGTCAACTACAGCCTCTTCGTGCTGTTTCTCACGCCGACCTTCGTGTTCGTGACGGACTTCGCCACGCCGGCGGCGAGCGATCTCGGCTATGCATTGACGCGGCTCGGCAATAACGTGCTCGGGAGTGCCATCGCGCTCGCCGCGACGTTCGTTCTGTGGCCGACGCGCGAACAAACCGACATGCGGGGCCAGCTTGCGGCGGCGATCACCGCGAATCTCGGCTACCTCGTCGATGCCTTCTTGGCGCCCGGCCGCACGCGCCGCGAAGTCGAGCAGCTGCGGCGCACCGCCGGGCTCGCCAGCAATCGTGCCGAAGAGGCGTTTAACCGGATACGTTTCGAGCACGTCGACGCGTCCCGCTTCGACGCGGCGGCTTCGAGCATACTCGGGCTATTGCGGCGCATGGCGGGCACGGCCGCGCATCTGCGGCTCAGCATATACGGCCCGAGGATGGAGGCGGATTTGATCGAATGGCTTTCCAGCGCGAGCGAAGACATCGACCGTTCTTTGCAGGCGGGGCATGCGGTCGTGTGCCGCCCGCTGCCGCCGCGCAAGAATCTCACGCAACTCGAAATCGATGCGGTCGGGCAGATCGCGCTGCTGCAGCGCCTGATCGACGATCTGCAACATGACGGCGCATTCGGCCGTCCGGCGGCGGGGATGCCGACGTAGCGCCGGCATTGGGGTTCATGCGCTGCACGCTTGCTCGCTGGACTGCCGCGCGGCGAACGAGCGAACGCAATTGCGGCCCTGATGCTTGGCTTGATACAGCGCCTTATCCGCCCGGTCGAGCAGTACGGACAAGTCGTCGCCGCGAACGCTCCGGCTCACGCCGATGCTGACCGTGATTTTCAGCGTCTCGGTATCGACGAGAAACGGTGCGTCCGCAAATGCCGCGCGCAACCTTTCCGCCATGACCCGGGAG
Source organism: uncultured Burkholderia sp. (assembly GCA_963512745.1). Lineage (GTDB taxonomy): Bacteria > Pseudomonadota > Gammaproteobacteria > Burkholderiales > Burkholderiaceae > Burkholderia. Next base: position 1,547 of record CAUPOD010000283.1, read on the forward strand.
GGGCTATGGTCTTGCGGGCCGGTTTCGAGGATGACGGCGAACTCTTCGCCCCCGTAGCGATACACCGTGCCGGCGTCGCCTATCGCATGCCTGAGCCGCTGTGCCGCGAGACGCAATACCTGGTCGCCCGCGGTATGACCGAGGCGGTCGTTGACCTGTTTGAAGTGATCGACGTCGCACAGCAGCACGGCGATTTCGCGGCCGGCCTTGAGCGCGCTCACGCCGTCCGCATGGAACACACGGCGGTTGAGGAGGCCCGTCAGATGATCGGTGTTTGCCAATTTGCGAAGCCGCTGCAGCAGTTTGTCGCGTTCGCGCTCCAGACGCTGGCGCCGATGGTTCGCTTGCCGTAGCACCTCGCTGGCGTGCAGCAGCTCGGCGATTTCGCCGCCCGTTCGGCGTTGCGGATCGATCGGCTCGCATTTTGCGGCGACGGTGCGGATATGCGCGGTCACGGCAACCAGCGGCCGGATGACGGACCGGTTCAGCAGCACGCCCGCGAACGCTATGACGCCGAGAAGCGATGCGATCGTGGTGCCCGTCAATAGCATCCACAACGTGGCTTGACGACGCGAGTGCTCCGCGCGCCGGGTCGCGTCGCCGACGATCAGGTCGGGGAGGGCTTCGATCGAGGCCATTCTCGGCACGTAGCGGTCCGTGAATTGGCCGGGCGTCGGTAGCCGATCCGGATTGCCCGCTCGAGAGGCTCGAAGCATGGCCTCGATCTGGTCGACGAGCGCCGCATCGGCCGCCAAGTCCCGCGCAATCGACGCGCCTTGGGGCGCCCGGAAATCGATGTCCGTGGCATTGTCGGCGAGTCGCGTCTGAATCAGAAACTGTAGCTCGTCGACGCGCCCGTTCAACTGGTCGATCGTGCGCTGATGCGGCATATCGAGGCCCTGCCGGCGGAAAAGTCCAACCGCCACGCGCGATCCGATTTGCCCGACGTACTCGCGGAGTTCGGCGGCGAGGAGGGCGATCTCCACATTGTCGGTTTGCGATTGATCGTGGCGCACGATATCCGCGCCGATACGCACGTTGATCGCGGCGAGCGGGGCTACCAGGGCGATCATGCCAGCGACGCGCTGTTCCATGACGGCGGGTTCCCGACGCACGAGGGGCAGCGTTGCGAAGCGGTCGATCTGCGCGCGCTGCATGGATAGATCATGCATGACCTGCGCGACGATCGTCGCCTGCGTCCGCCATTCCGCGCTGTCGCCGAGGAGCGCGTGCAGATGTTCCAGCGCGCTGTCGGTGGCCGCGCGCTGGGCGGCGAGCCTTATCCTCCAGGCGGCTTGCTCGGCGTCGTCCGCGCCGAGCAGACCGTTGCTGGGCCCGCGTTCCGCGGAGACTCGCCAAGCCGCTTCGATGCCCGCATCGAGAAGCGCCATGCTGGCAACCGTGTGGCGGGTTTGTGCGTCCTGTTTCCAACTGCTTTCGAGCGAGGGCGCGAGCGCCAGCAGAGACGACGACAGCAATATGACGCTGGTCATCGACCAGAATAATGGGCGAAGGCTCAGATTGATGGAAGGCATACAGGGTAATCCGGTGAAACCGCGCATCGTAACCGTGCGCGGTTTCAAGACTCGGCGGCGCTTCAGGCCGATTGGAAGTTGACGCTCGGAAACACCTCGGTCATTTGGCTGCTGATCGCCGACCATAACTGTTCCACGGCCTGCCCGCGCTGCTTGGCTGGACGATACAGGCGGATTTCCAGCGTGGTGCTCCAATTGTCGTCGCCCGCTAGGACCAGCGAGCCGTCGCGCAGTTCCTTGGCAATGCAACTTTCCGGCAGCCAGCCGATGCCGTGCCCCGCCACGACCATGCACTTCAGCGCTTCGGACATATGCGTCTCGAAGCTGCGATAGAGGGCGTACGGTTCGGTCGCGTTCATCAGAATCATCTCCACGACGTTGCCGAGGAAGGCGCCCGACGAATAAGCGAGCAGCGGCAGCGCTTTGCCGTGCTTGCCGGGCAGCTGGAACAGCGGTGCGCCGTTCGGCGCCGCCGCGGAAACGGGCAGCATGCGCTCGAGCCCGAGCGTGATGAACGGGAAATGGTTGGGGTCGAGCGAAATCGGCAGCTGATGGTGGTGGTAGCCGATGAACAGATCGCAGTCGCCCGCCACCAGATCGTGCACGCCCTCCGGCACGTTGACGGCTTCCACGCGCGCCATGAGATTGCCGAACGCGTGGTTCAGCTGCTTGAGCCATTCCGGAAACAGCGTGAACACCAGCGTATGCGCGACCGCGAAATGCACGACGTGGTCGTTCTTGGCGAACTCCTCGTAGCCGCCGATCAGATTGCGCGCCGCATACATGCTGCGCAGGATGTCGGCCGCCAGGCTGCGGAACATCTGCCCCGACGGCGTGAGCACGACCGGGTTCACGCTGCGGTCCACGAGCTTCGCGCCCATCCAGCTTTCGAGCGCCGCGATACGTCGGCTAAAGGCCGATTGAGTCAAATGCCGTGCACGCGCCGCACGCGAAAAGCTCTTGGTGTCGGCGAGACACAGGAAGTCTTCCAGCCACTTCGTTTCCATATCGATTGCGCGTATTGCGAGTATTGCGGGTGAGTCGGTGAAGCCATGAGACTACCTGCACAACGCGCACCGGGCCTATGTTTTTTTCATTGGGGGGTTAGTCGAAAAATGCATGGGGTTTGCCCGTGAAATTTGGGCTGCATACCGTTGATCGAGCCCGCCGATGTATGGCGCGCGAATGGCATTTCCTATCACAGAGCGGATTATTCGCTGGAACGCTGGAAAGGACGAAACGGATCATGGCCACACCTCTTGAGCAGCAATCGACTATACCAGCCGACGAAATGGACAAAAAAGCATGGCTGGAATCCCACGAATCCGGCTATCACAAGACCCTCGGCAACCGTCAGGTCCAGATGA
>CAUPOD010000284.1:0-4422 GCA_963512745.1 uncultured Burkholderia sp.
GCCTGACGCCGGCGTTGGCTCTGGGCGCCGCTTACACCTACACGAACGGCCGTGCCGGCTCGCAAAGCACGCACTGGAATCAGTTCGGTCTGCAAGCTGATTACTCGCTGAGCAAGCGCACCGACGTGTACGCGCAAGCCGTGTACCAGCGTGCCCAAGACGGCGGCCGTGCCTCGATCTACAACGGCGATCCGTCGACGCTGCCGAGCACGACGAACAACCAGACCGCCGCAACGGTTGGCCTGCGTCACCGCTTCTAAGCATTAAGCTGGTCTAGTACCAGCATCCAGCAGTATCAAAAGGCGCCTTCGGGCGCCTTTTTTATTGCCGCCAAAATTGCTGCGGGCAGCCCGACGTTACGTAACACGTGCCCGTAACAGCTCTGCGCCGACCTGGCGATTCCATTCGTCGCGAGAAAATATTCTTTAATAATCAATGAATTGAATATGTTCCGCGGATTGGCACGGAATCTGCTCTTAATAAACGAAGCAGAAGGCAATCAGGGAGCGATCGCCTCATATCTCGGGCTGTATGAAGCCGCGACAAGAGGTAGGGGCGGTCCGAAAAAGAAGTATCCGGGCGCGCGTGTCGAACGCGTAGTCCGCCGCATGTCGATCCGCGCTTGCGCGGATCCCGGTGGCCCCGTCGCCTATCCTCGTAGGGCGACGGTTTTGCCCGCGTCTCGGTGAGACGCGGGCTATTTTTTTTAGTGCGCGGTGCTCGGCACGTCGAGGATCAAGATGATGGTCCAGTCGGCGTCGCCGTCGTGATGGTATTGCCGCTCGGCCACGATAAACGGTTCCTGCTTGCCTTGCGGGCCGAGGAACAGTACGTCCCCCTCCATCGGCAGGCACTCTACCGGCGGCAGCGCCAGAAACGCTTCTTCCGAGCCGCGTGGCATCACTTGCTTGATGCGCCGCGTGGCGGCTTCGGTCCATTCAATGTCCAACTGGATGTTGCTCATGCTATTCCTCACGGTCGAAGAGCGGGCTGCGGCGCGTTCGAGGCAACGGCCGCGCCAATGGAAAAAGCCGAATCCGGGATAACCGGATTCGGCTTTGTGGAATCGGGCGAGCGATGCGCTTACTGGCTGGCAGCTGCGGGTGCGGCGGCCTTGTCGCTGGCCTCTTTGGCGGCCTTCTTGGCGGCTTTGTGCTTCTTCGCCATGTGATGATGCACGGCCTTGTGCTCGGCCACCGGCGCGGGCGCAGCTTGTTGCTGCTCTTGCAGAGCCTGTGCGCGCTGCTCGATCTCTGCGATCTTGGCCGGATCGGTGATCGTCGTGATCGTCGTGCTTTCTTGGGCATGGGCCGCGCCAGCCATCGCCGACAGAGAAACGAGGATAGCCAGGGACATCTTCTTCATTGCTTTATCTCCGCTAAAGTGGTGATGGACCCGAGAGTGCCGATCCGTCTGGCGAGTGCAATCGAGTTGCCCGAGTGTAGCAAAAGTGACGGATCAATGTATAGGTTGCCGTTAGGTCCGGCGTCGAATGCGCGCAACGTTTGCGCGCTTTGCCGCGCGGCACGATGCGGCGTTTGCGCCACAGCTGCGCGATGCCCGGCGCGCAATGCCCGACAGAACGATGAGACAACGATTAAGAATGGGATAAAATCATTCGATCAAGTCGGATCAGATGGCTGGAAGGAAAACGTTCTCTCGTGCGCCCGGGCAACCCTCGCCGCACGTTGAAGCGATCGAGCAGGCAGGGCCGTCGCGCCGCGCCTGCTCACGTGGCGGTGCCGGCGCAGAGTCGCCGCCCGGTACCGCTTTGCACAGTGTTGCATTCCTGAAAGAAGCGAGATGGCCACGTATTCCAATCAAGCAGTCCTCGATGCGCTGCGGCGCGTGCAATACCGGCAGGTACCGTGGGCAAGACGCCCCGGTGTATTCGAATACCTGCGCACACTCGGCCTGATGGATACCGTTCGACAAAAGACCGTCGCGCCCGCGCCCGGTTTTCATGCCCCGGTGGATATCGCGATCCTCACCGAAATCGGCCGCGCCGAATTCGTCCGTCTCGAACGCGACGAAAAGGCGTCGAGCTGGGTCGATCGCAGCGCCGCCAGCTACACGCTGGCCTGACGCAATACACGCGCACCGGCGTCGCCGGGCGCGCAACGCGCACGCAAAAAAAAGCCCGTATCGCGAGGATACGGGCTTACCGGGTATTTTTGCTGCTGCCACATGTGCTCATGGCGTCCGTCAGACTTTCTCGGCGCGGCCGAGTTCCGTACGGGATGCGATTTTTTCGCTTTGGCGGGAGAGCGGCGTGAGCCGTCGAGAGGGCCGGCGACGCCGCGCGTTGCGCGCGCGGTTTCGCCGGTCGAGGCAAACGTATGCTAGATGCAGCGGCTGCGTTGCGGCACTGCTTGCGGGGGACGCCCGGCGCGGAGCGGGTGGCTCCGCCCGCGGGCGGTGGCGTCGTTCAAGCTAAAACGCCGAGCGTGCGACCGGCCCGAACGGACTCGGGTCGAGCCGCTCGGTTCAAGCCATTTTGATGGGGGCGCGCCAGCTTTCCGGATTGGTCCAGAAGGCGCCGCGCAGGCGATCGCGGCTCGGCGGCGGCGGTGCCTTGACCGCGCTGGCGCCGATGCGGCCGCGCAGCGAAATCTGGCGCCCGTTGGTGCCCAGGCGCTTGACCGCCTCGGCGAGCGTGCCGTCGGCCTGCCATTCGTCGAAGCGGCGCCGGCACGTCGGCGGGGAGGGGTAGCGGCCCGGCAGCTTCGACCACCCTTCGCCGGTCGAGAGCACCCACAGCACGGCATTGACCACGGCACGCGATTCGACGCGAGGACGGCCGCGGCGCTCGGTGCGTACCGGCTCCGCGCAAAACAGTCCCTCGACCAAGGCCCACTCGTTGTCTTTCAAATCATCAAACAGCATCATCATGTCTCACCTCTGCAAAGCTAACCCCGATGCGCGGCCCTGTCCGCGCACACTGACCCCGCCGGAACGGGGTGGGGGCGCATCCGGCTCGTCACGCGGAGGATGGTTGCGTCATCCGCCGCGAGAGGCTTGCGACCCTGGCCTCCTGCTACGCAGGAAGCGTGCCACGTAGGTGTAATAAACCCCAGAGACCGCGTGGCGCCGGGCTGGAGGGGGGCTCAGCTAGGCGCGTATCAGACGCCAAAACCAAGCGTCCGCAAATCGGGACAATCACCAATCTAGTGCGACAAGGCCCCCGCGGCGTGCGCCGCGCTTGTGCCTGCACCGTGGCGAGACATGGGCGAGCGGGCCGCTGCGAGCGGGTTCGAGGCGCACCACTCGCCGATTGAGGTGCGGATTTGTCACCACACTTTACGCACCGCCGGAATTTGCGTAAGATGCCAGTCAGTCTCGCGAAACCAAGCATCGGTTCGCGCTGTCAGTCCGGCTCGGGCGGCTCTTGAGGTTAAGCGCGCTGCTCCCGGTTCGTGCTCCCATCCATAGACCGATCAGAATCGGTGAGCGCGTCTTCCGTTCCTTTTTAGTCGGTATTCGTTGATCCGGTTCGTTTGACCACAGGGTCCGCTTAGCTGCATGAATAATCCAGAGGCGAAGATCGTCCTCGAGACTGCCTTGATCTGTACGCAGGAGCCGTTGAAGCTTGCCGATTTGCGCAAGCTGTTCGACGACGGCGTGCCGTTGGAGTCGGTTCGGACTTGGCTGGACGAGTTGCAACAGGATTGGTCGGGCCGCGGCGTCGAGCTCGTCCATCTGGCAACCGGCTGGCGTTTTCAAAGCAAACCGTCGATGCGCGATTATCTCGATCGCCTGCATCCGGAGAAGCCGCCGAAATATTCGCGGGCCGTGCTCGAAACGCTGGCCATCATCGCGTACCGGCAGCCCGTCACGCGCGGCGACATCGAGGAAATCCGCGGTGTCACGGTCAACACGCAGATCGTCAAGCAGCTCGAAGACCGCAGCTGGATCGAGGTGATCGGCCACCGCGACGCACCCGGCCGCCCCGCGCTTTACGCGACGACCAAGCAGTTCCTGGACGATTTGGGCCTGCAGGCGCTCGACGATCTGCCGATGCTCGAGGAGCCGGCTGCGCATCTGGAAGCCAGTTTGCTCGCGCAGCAGGCAATCGATTTCGCCGAGGCATCCTCGGCGGAGATGCCGGCGGCCGACCCCGTGCTCGCGGCGCAAGCTGCCGCCGAAGCCGAGGCTTACCAAGAAAATACGGCCGCGCCGTTACCCGGCGCGAGCCATGCGGCACCGGCCGCGGACGAGCTCGATGCTCCCGCGCCGCTGGCCATGAACGATGACGCGCCCGCAACGGCGCATTCGGACGACCTGGACGAAACGGCTGCACGTCGTTCCTGATCGGTTCCACTCAAGCCGTGCCCGAGGCGGGCGCGCGACCAGACCATTTCGAGGTTGTTTTGATAGATAACCACGATACGAACCTGCCCGGCGCCGAGCCGCAAGCGGCAC
>CAUPOD010000285.1:0-4419 GCA_963512745.1 uncultured Burkholderia sp.
GCAAGAACAACCCCGTGCTGATCGGCGAGCCGGGCGTCGGCAAGACGGCCATCGTCGAAGGCCTCGCGCAGCGCATCGTCAACGGCGAAGTGCCGGAAACGCTGAAGGGCAAGCGCGTGCTGTCGCTCGACATGGCTGCGCTGCTCGCGGGCGCGAAGTACCGCGGCGAGTTCGAGGAGCGCCTGAAGGCGGTCCTCAACGACATCGCCAAGGACGAAGGCCAGACCATCGTGTTCATCGACGAGATCCACACCATGGTGGGCGCGGGCAAGGCCGAAGGCGCGATGGACGCGGGCAACATGCTGAAGCCGGCACTGTCGCGCGGCGAGCTGCACTGCATCGGCGCGACCACGCTCGACGAATACCGCAAGTACATCGAGAAGGACGCCGCGCTCGAACGCCGCTTCCAGAAGGTGCTCGTCGAAGAGCCGAGCGTCGAGGCCACGATCGCGATCCTGCGCGGCCTGCAAGAGAAGTACGAGCTGCACCACGGCGTGGACATCACGGACCCCGCGATCGTCGCCGCGGCGGAACTTTCGCATCGCTACATCACCGATCGCTTCCTGCCGGACAAGGCGATCGACCTGATCGACGAGGCCGCCTCGAAGATCAAGATGGAGATCGACTCGAAGCCCGAGGAAATGGACAAGCTCGACCGCCGTCTGATCCAGCTCAAGATCGAGCGCGAAGCGGTCAAGAAGGAAAAGGACGAAGCCTCGCAGAAGCGCCTCGCGCTGATCGAGGAAGAAATCGAACGCCTCGGGCGCGAATACGCGGATCTCGAAGAGATCTGGACCGCCGAGAAGGCCGCCGTGCAGGGCAGCGCGCATCTTAAGGAAGAGATCGAACGCGTGCGCGCCGAGATCGTGCGCCTGCAGCGCGAAGGCAAGCTCGAGAAGGTCGCCGAACTCCAGTACGGCAAGCTGCCGCAACTCGAAGCGCAACTGAAGGAAGTCACGCGCGCCGAGGAAACGGAACAGCAAAAGCATCCGCGCCTGCTGCGCACGCAAGTCGGCGCCGAGGAAATCGCCGACGTGGTGTCGCGCGCCACGGGCATCCCCGTGTCGCGCATGATGCAGGGCGAGCGCGAGAAGCTGCTGCATATCGAGGAAAAGCTGCACGAGCGCGTGATCGGCCAGAACGAGGCGATCGACGCCGTGGCCGATGCGATCCGCCGCTCGCGCGCCGGTTTGTCGGACCCGAACCGTCCGTACGGCTCGTTCCTGTTCCTGGGCCCGACGGGCGTCGGCAAGACCGAACTGTGCAAGGCGCTCGCACGCTTCCTGTTCGATTCGGAAGATCATCTGATCCGCATCGACATGAGCGAGTTCATGGAGAAGCACAGCGTCGCGCGTCTGATCGGCGCGCCGCCGGGCTACGTGGGCTACGAGGAAGGCGGCTATCTGACCGAGGCCGTGCGCCGCAAGCCGTATAGCGTGGTGCTGCTCGACGAAATCGAGAAGGCGCATCCGGACGTGTTCAACATCCTGCTGCAAGTGCTCGACGACGGCCGTTTGACCGACGGTCAAGGCCGCACGGTGGACTTCCGCAACACGGTGATCGTGATGACGTCGAACCTCGGTTCGCATTTGATCCAGTCGATGGCCGACGCGCCGCAGGCCGAGATCAAGGATGCCGTGTGGGAAGAAGTGAAGCAGCACTTCCGCCCCGAGTTCCTGAACCGGATCGACGACGTCGTCGTGTTCCACTCGCTCGATCAACGCAACATCGAATCGATCGCGAAGATTCAGCTCGCGCAGCTGCGCGACCGTCTGGCCAAGCTCGACATGTCGCTCGACGTGACGGACGCGGCGCTCGAAAAGATCGCCAAGGTCGGCTTCGATCCGCTGTTCGGCGCGCGGCCGCTCAAGCGCGCGATCCAGCAGGAGATCGAGAACCCGGTTGCCAAGCTGATTCTCGCGGGCCGCTTCGGGCCGAAGGACGTGATCCCCGTCGATGTGCAGGACGGCAAGTTCTCGTTCGACCGCGTGGTTCACTGAACGGACTGCAGGTAAAGCAAAACTCCCGCGTGTTTCGGCACGCGGGAGTTTTTTTATGCGCGCGCGAAACGGCGCGCGCTGCGATTGCAGTACGCTCAGTACGTCAAGCCGAAGCCGCGCGCATACCGGACGGGCCCGAGCGCGCCATCCGTCCCGGCGGCCCGGATCTCGACGGGCAGCTTGCCCATCGGGCGCGCCGCGCCCGTCATCATGTCCACGAACACGGGCAGCGAAGGACCGCGCAGGCCATTTTCGTAGCCGTAGTACGAGTAGGTCGCGAACGTCGCGTCGGCCAGGTCGTCGTAACCGAGCACGTCGTACGGTGCGCGCAGCGCGACGTGGATCAGCGTCTTGCCGTGGTTTTTCGCATAGGCCATTGCGCGGCGCATCTGCTGCATTTCGTTCATGACCGCGCCGGCCGTGGCGCCTTCGGCCGGCGTGTAGCCGCTCGCCATCGTGCCGACGATCACGAGATCGCTCGCGTCGATCGCTTGCTGCTGCGCCTCCCACGAAATCGTGGAGAGCTTCGCGCCCGTCACCTGGCCATAGCCGTAATCGCCGAACCGGCGGCGCATGGCTTCGGCCTGCTCGCCCCACGGCGTGAGGATGAAGATGCGCTGCGCGGGCACGCGCAGCGGCAGCACGTTGCTACGGTTGCGCAGCAGCGTGATCGATTCGCGCGTCACGCGATTCTCGATCTCGCGATGCGGCGCGCTGCCGATCGTATCGAGCGCGGGCAGCGGCGCGGCGTCGCCGGCCGGCGTGATGCGGTTATGCAGTTTCATGCGCACGATGCGGCCCACCGATTCGTCGAGTTCGCTACGGCTGATCCGGCCGTCGTCCACGGCGGCGGCCAATTGGTCGATCAGCTGCGAGAGCTTGCCGGCGGTCGCGGCCGTGCGGATTTCGACCGGCATCAACGCGATATCGACGTCGGCCTGGAATACCTTGACGACGGCGTCCGCCGGTTCGAAGAAATCGGTGATGCCCTGCATGTCGAGCGCATCGGTGACGGTCACGCCGCGATAGCCGAGCCGCCCGCGCAGCAGGTCGTGCTGAATCCGGCGCGACATGGTGGCCGGCGCGATCATCGCTTCGCCCGTGCGTGTCGCGAGCGTGGTGGCGTCGAGCGCCGGGTATTGGATATGCGCGGTCATGATCATGTCCGGCGCATGGCCCGACTGAATCGCCTGGCGGTACGGCGCGAGGTCGATCGCGTCGGCGTCGGCGCGCGATTTGCCGACCACGGGCAGCCCGTAGTGCGAGTCGGTGGACGTATCGCCGTGTCCCGGAAAATGCTTGAACGCGCTGACCACGCCCGCGGCGCGCATGCCGTCCGCGCTCAGCGAACCAAGCACGGCGACGTCGGCCGCATCGTCGCCGTATGCGCGCACGTTGATCACGGGATTGGCCGGATTGCTGTTCACGTCCACGACCGGCGCGAAGTTCACGTTGAGGCCCACGGCGCGGATCTCCTCGGCCAGCACACGCCCCGAGTCGCTGGCCAGGGTGCCGTCGTGCGTGGCCTGATAGGCGGCGCCGAGCGCCATGTTGCCGGGCATGCTCGTCGCGAGCACGCGCGGCAGGCGGAACACGTTGCCGCCTTCCTCGTCGGTGCCGATCAGCAACCCGAGCAGGCTGTCGGGGCGGCGTGCCTCGCGGATCTGCGCGGTCAGGCGGCGCGTTTGCTCCAAGCCCGTGAGGTTGTTGCCGAACAGGATCACGCCGCCGATCCCATTGTCGCGCAGCGCTTGGCTCGCGGCTTCGGGCAGATCGGTCATGCCAGTCGTGCAGGCGGGCGCGTCGTCGGGACACCAATAGCGGAACGCCATCATGAGCTTCTGGCCGATTTTCTCGCGCGTGGTCATGTGCGCGACGATGCGGTCCGCGGTTTGGTCGAGCGATTCGGGTGCGGTCTGGGCGGCCTGCGTAGGGGCGCCCGATGAGGAATCGACGCCATCGCTGTCGCCGCATGCGGCGATTAGAGAAGCGACCGGAAATACAATTAGTATGCCTAAATATAAAATGAAATTCGGTTTCTGCATGAATTGCGATTCGATGAGAGCAAGGGGGCGGAACGGCTCGAATAATCCCGAGCAAAAGGCGTGGATAGGGTAGGGACGCCCTTTGATCAGGTCAATGCACGCACCCGTGAGCCTTTAGGGACGGGGCTTCAAATCGAGATAAAAGAGGCGATCATTTGACAATCGTTAAGCCTTTGATCGGGGAGCGGTCCCTATAATCGTCTGATAATTTGGTCGCCAGAGTCGCGTCGTTCCTCCCCGTCATCGCATGGAGCCGGGGCCGTTTTATGTCAACTTATAAGGATGACTATCCGATGAAACTGCATCGAAGCCTTGCGGCGGAAGTGTTTGGCACGTTCTGGCTAGTGCTCGGCGGCTGCGGCGCGGCCGTGCTC
>CAUPOD010000286.1:0-4415 GCA_963512745.1 uncultured Burkholderia sp.
TTGCCGATCTTTCCGCGATGGCTGCCGTGCAGACGATGGACAATCAATGTTCGTCGGCTCCGACGACGGCTTTGACTATCGCTACCGCAAACGATTCAAACTCGGTGAGCTTGGCGGGCAGTGCTTCGTCGCCGACGGCACCTACGGCAGCGGCGCCAGCGCCCGCGAGTTCCGGGACCGATATGCTCTATATTCAATGCGGCCGTTGGGATGCGCCGTCCGCGGCTTCGAGCCCTGCCTACGGTTCCCCGGCTGCCGGCTTCAGCGCCTCGAACACGCCGTTCAACGCGGCTTGGGTGCAGGTCGTGCGTTCGGTGCCGTACTTCTTCTTCGGTACGCAGCGCACGATAAGTGCGTTTTCGACCGCGCGCGCGAGTCCGGCAGATTCGTTTTCGGTCAGTACGCAAGTCGCCAGTCTGAATTCGACCTGGCTCAATGCATTGCTTTCGGCCTTGCTCGGACAACCCTCTGGAATCAATTTTGGCGTGGGCGGCCCCGCAGCGCTAGCTAACGCGAACATCACCCTGGGAAATTTGGCAAAGGTCGTCACCGGGGTGGGGACGGTCAATAGTCTGGTGACGGCAGCGCCGATCTCGCTCTCGACTTTTCTGGCCGATCTGAGTGCGAGCAATATCGGCTTGCTGCAAGCGGGCAACGGCACCTCGGCCGGCGACCTGCTCAATTTACAGGCTGGTGCGGCTGTCGTCTCCACGATTGCCGCGCAAGTCGGTACGACCGTGGGCAATGCCACCGTAAATATTGCCAATCCCAATTATCCAAAACCTCTTATCAATCTTGGGCTGGCGACCCCTTCCGCTGGCGCGGCCACCACGGTTAACCTGCTCGATTTGGTCACTTCCGCGGCAGAAGTAGCAAATGGCCAAAACGCGGTCAAGCTCGGTACGTCTCTGTCGTTGCCGCTTGCGCCTGGCGTAAATGCCACGGCCGCGAATATCCAGCTGCAAGTATTGAACCCGGCTCAAACGGCATCCGGTGAGGCGGGCCTGATCAATGGCGGGACCGCGTGGCGGACGGCGGCCTCGACTGCTTCCATTGCGTTGTATATGGATTTGTCGATACCGAATTCCTCGTCTTTGCCTGGGGTCGGTAGTTTGCTGTCCGCGCTTGGGGTATCCATCGGGACCGTCGATTTACCGCTGTATCTGCTGGTCGCGCCTGGAACCGCGGGACTCGCTGCAGTAAATTGCAATACGCCGAGTTCGGGGTATGGCAGGACGACTATCGTCGCGCAGCCTGGTGTCGCGCGTTTATGTCTCGGCACGCCGTTGCCGACGAGCGGCACATCGTTGAATTTGGCTAATGCCAATTCTTGTCCGGCCACTAGCGGAGCCCTCAAGCTTTTGAGTCTGACGGCATTGGGGATTTCCGCGGATGTCTCCGCGAACGTGACGAATCCGCTGCTGGCGGTGCCGGCTAACGGTGCGTCCGGTAGCGCATATGTCAGCGCACCCTATAGCGGCCCGGTTCCTTCTTCCGTCGCCACGCCGACGTTGTCGAGTACACCCTATCATTTCTGTGATGCGGCAGCCAGCATGACGAGTCTGCAGTCGGGCGCGTGCGGCGCCAACTGGGTAGACCCTTCATACAACAATAGCCAGAACGCCAGCACCTATTGGACAGCCTATTCGAATAATCTCGCGAGCCAACTCGGAACGGCGATTGGGAACTTGGGGTTGCAGGGAGTCACGATCAATTTGGTGATACCGCTGACTATACCGGTGAGCTCCCTGACGCCAATTCTCAGCGCTATTTTGAGCCCGGTCCTGGCGGCGCTGGATAGTGTGCTCATGCCGCTACTTTCCGTACTCGGCGTTCAGGTCGGCGCAGCGACCGTGCACCAAATATCGTTGACCTGCAACGCCCCGCAAATCGTTAATTAACCGCGTCATCAAATAATGAGAACCACGCACGCCATCGAGGAGCTTGACCTCTACGTCTGGGAAGGCAAGGCCGACATCGTCGACCGTGTCGCGCGCTGCATGGCGAGCTTCGACGTCGAAGTGATCCGTGCCGACAACGCCATGCTCTCGCCCGAACGCGCCGCGCTGCGCCCGTCGATTGCGATCGTCAGCGTCACGGTGATCGAGAACGGTCCCGCGCTGCTCGGCGACTGGCAGGCCAATGTCGACATGCCCGTGATCTGGGTGAAGGGCGCGCGCGAACAATCGGCCGCGTCCTATCCGCCCGAGTATTCGCATATCCTGCCGCTCGATTTCACATGCGCGGAATTGCGCGGCATGATTCAGAAGCTGTCCGCGCAGATGCGCGCGCACGCGGCGCAGACTGCGGCGCCGAGCGCGCTGATCGCGCATTCGGAAGGCATGCAGACGCTGCTGCACGAGGTCGAAACTTTCGCGGATTGCGATACCAGCGTGCTGCTGCACGGTGAAACCGGCGTCGGCAAGGAGCGCATCGCGCAACTGTTGCACGAAAAGCATTCGCGCTACAGCCAAGGCGATTTCGTGCCGGTCAACTGCGGCGCGATTCCCGACGGCTTGTTCGAGTCGCTGTTCTTCGGCCACGCGAAAGGCTCGTTCACAGGCGCCGTGGTCGCGCACAAAGGATATTTCGAACAGGCTGCGGGCGGCACGCTGTTCCTCGACGAAGTCGGCGATTTGCCGCTTTACCAGCAAGTCAAACTATTGCGCGTGCTCGAGGACCGTGCCGTGATGCGGGTCGGCGCGGTCAATCCGATCAAGGTCGATTTCCGCGTCGTGGCGGCCAGCAATAAAAGCCTGCCGCAGTTGGTCAAGGAAGGGCGCTTCCGCGCCGACCTCTATTACCGCCTGGCCGTCATCGAACTGTCGATTCCGTCGCTGGAGGAGCGCGGCGCCGTCGATAAGATCGCGCTGTTCAAATCGTTCGTCGCCACGGTGGTCGGCGAGGAGCGGCTGGCCGGCTTGCCCGACTTGCCGTACTGGCTGGCCGATGCAGTGGCCGATACCTATTTCCCCGGCAACGTGCGCGAGCTGCGCAACCTGGCCGAGCGCGTCGGCGTGACGGTGCGGCAGATGGGCGGTTGGGATGCGGCGCGTGTCCAGCGCATTGTGGCGAATGCGCGCAGTGTCGCGCAGCCGGTGCAGAGCGAAAGCACGGCAGAGGTATTCGTCGATCGCAGTAAATGGGACATGGGCGAGCGCAGCCGCGTGATCGCGGCGCTCGATGCAAACGGCTGGCGCCGTCAGGATACGGCGCAGCAATTGGGCATCAGCCGCAAGGTGTTATGGGAAAAGATGCGCAAGTATCAGATTTTCGATGAAGAGCCCGAAGCGCGCGAAAGTGAGTCATAATTGACAGGTTTTAAAGGTCTTGGTGCACACTACAACAATTACTGACTTGTGCAGGAATCTCTACACATGAGCCATAACCGGGTATTGAAGTACACGCTGTTCGCATTCGCAACGGTTGGAGGCATCCAGAGCGCGCACGCTCAGGCATTACAGCAGCAAGCGGCGGCCCCCGCTTCGAATGCGGCAGTGATCAGCGTGCCGGCCAGCACGCAGGCGTTGCCCGGCGATACGTCCGCCACCGTTCAGAGCACGGCCGACGATCTCCAACAGCAAATTCAAGCCCATTCGCTGACCGAAATGCGCACGGCTTACAACGGCAGCTACGGGGCGAGCCTGTTGTTCAATATCAAGGAAGGCAACTACTACGTCGCGCTGTTTCAGCAAAAAGCATTCTGGCGCGTGATCAAGACCAGCAACGCCGAGCGTGCCGAGGCAATCTACGCCGATTTTTCGCGTCAGGCCGCAACCTTGGCCGCGAGCGAGCTGCAAGCCGCACGTCTGCAGTCGCAAAGAGCGATGACCGATCAGCAAATCGCGGTCGTGCAAGAGCGTGCGGCGCGTCTGCAGGCCGACGTCTCGATCGCGCGTCTGCAACAGGCCGCCGTGACGGCGCATCAACGCGAGATCCACGACGAAAACGCCGCGCTCAAGGCGCAGCAGACGCAACTGCAGGCGCAACTGCACCAATTGGAAGAGCAAGTGCGTACGCTGCAGCGCCAAGCCAATGCGGGCCTGCCGTCGAATAGCAAATAATGCCGCTGGCCTCCCGCAAGGGAGCCTAGACGTTAAAAAGGCGAGCCAGTCGGGCTCGCCTTTTTATTTGCGCGGTTCGAATCGAGTTCGACCCGCCGTGCCGGTGCGCGGCGCAGGCCGTGCTATGCGCTTACTCGCCGCTCGGCGGAACTACCGGCCGGCGCCGGCGCGTGACGATCACGGGGCCGGATCCGCTGCGTTCCGTGGGAGCAGCCGAAGACGAGTAAGACGACGGGGCGGAGCCATTGTCGTCGGGCCCGCTGCCCGCGTCGCGCGATTCGCGCGGGGTATAGCCGCCGTCGCCGCGCGACTCGCGCGGCCCGCCGTGCGGGTTGCCGTACGGGCTGTGGC
>CAUPOD010000287.1:0-4412 GCA_963512745.1 uncultured Burkholderia sp.
CACCGTACGTGCGCGACGCGAGCGGCACGGTCACGGTGCCCGCGCACGCGCTCGTGCTGGCGGTGGAGGTGCGCTGACGGCGGCGCGCGGCGGGTCCGGCAACGCACCGGAAGCCTCGCATCGCGGCAATCCCGCGCGGAGTAACGAAGCAAGACGCAACACGCAATACGCAATAGGCAACACGAGACACGCGGCAAACAGGAGGCAGCATGGCGATCAAAACCATCGCGACCACGCCGATCCCGGGCCAGAAACCGGGCACGTCGGGGCTGCGCAAGAAAGTGACGGTGTTTCAGCAGCCGCATTATCTGGAGAATTTCGTGCAGTCGATCTTCGATGCGCTCGGCGACGCATCGCTCGGAGAAGACGCGCGCGGCGCGACGCTCGTGGTCGGCGGCGACGGCCGCTTCCACAACCGCGCGGCGATCCAGACCATTCTTAAGATGGCGGCCGCGCACGGTTTCGGCCGCGTGCTGGTCGGCCGCGGCGGTTTGTTCTCGACTCCCGCGATCAGCTGCGTGGTCCGCAAGCAAGGCGCGTTCGGCGCCATCGTGCTGTCCGCGAGCCATAACCCGGGCGGCCCCGACGGCGATTTCGGCATCAAGTACAACGTCGCCAACGGCGGCCCCGCGCCCGAAAAAATCACGGATGCGATCTACGCGCGCACGGGCACCATCGACGCATACCGCATCAGCGACGCGCCCGACGTCGATCTCGACCGTCCCGGCATCTATCGGCTAGAAGGCATGATCGTCGACGTGATCGATCCCGTCGCCGACTATGCCGACCTCATGCAGCGGCTGTTCGATTTCGACGCGATCCGCGCGCTGTTCGCGAACGGCTTCACGATGCGCTTCGACGCGATGAACGCGATCGGCGGCCCCTATGCGCGCGCGATCCTCGAGGAGCGGCTCGGCGCGCCCGCGGGCACCGTCGCCAACGGCGAGCCGCTCGAGGATTTCGGCGCGCTGCACCCGGACCCGAACCCCGTCAACGCGGAAGACCTCGTCGCGCACATGAGCGGCGCGGGCGCGCCCGATTTCGGCGCGGCGTCCGACGGCGACGCCGACCGCAACATGATCGTCGGCCGCGATTTCTGCGTCGCGCCGTCGGACAGCCTCGCGCTGCTCGCCGCGCATGCGACGCTCGCGCCCGGCTACCGCGAAGGCCTCGTGGGCATCGCGCGCTCGATGCCGACCTCGCGCGCGGCCGACCGCGTCGCCGCCGCGCTCGACATCCCGTGCTACGAGACTCCGACCGGCTGGAAGTTCTTCGGCAACCTGCTCGACGCGGGCAAGGCCACGCTATGCGGCGAGGAGAGCTACGGCACGGGCTCGAACCATATCCGCGAGAAGGACGGCCTGTGGGCCGTGCTGTTCTGGCTCAACCTGCTGGCCGCGACGGGCAAGTCCGTCGAGACGCTGGTGCGCGAGCACTGGGCGCATTTCGGGCGCAACTACTATTCGCGGCACGACTACGAAGCGATCGACAGCGCCGCGGCCGCCGCGCTCATGGAGCATCTGCGCGCCCAGTTGCCGACGCTGCCCGGGCAGCGCTTCGGCGCGTACACCGTGGATTTCGCCGACGACTTCGCCTACACCGACCCCGTCGACGGCTCGGTCTCGACGGGGCAGGGCGTACGCATCGTGTTCACCGACGGCTCGCGCATCGTGTTCCGCCTGTCGGGCACGGGCACCGAGGGCGCCACGCTGCGCGTCTATCTCGAGCTGTTCGAGGCCGACCGCGCGCATCACGACATTCCCACGCAAACCGCGCTGGCCGGCCTGATCGAGATCGCCGGCCAGCTCGCCGCGATCGAGAAATAAACCGGGCGGCGAGCGCCGAGCGTCGTGACTTGAAGACGCCCGTCGCCGCCGGCGCGCATCAACCGAAACAGACGCAGACATAAAAACGGACAGAACTTCGGCATCCCATATCTAGGCATCCAGGAGACAGACATGAATCAGTTCGTCGATACCGCAACAGCCGCCCGCGAGGTGCGCAACCATACCGTCGCGCTCGTGCTCGCAGGCGGGCGCGGGTCCCGGCTCTTCGAGCTGACCGACCAGCGCGTGAAGCCCGCCGTGTATTTCGGGGGCAAGTTCCGCATCATCGATTTCGTGCTGTCGAACTGCGTGAACTCGGGCTTGCGGCGCATCGCGGTGCTCACGCAATACAAGTCGCACTCGCTGCTGCGCCACCTGCAGCGCGGCTGGAGCTTCCTGCGCGGCCAGATGAACGAGTTCATCGATCTGCTGCCCGCGCAGCAGCGCGTCGGCGAGGAGCACTGGTACCGCGGCACGGCCGACGCGATCTACCAGAACCTCGACATCATCCGTTCGTACCGCCCGAAATACGTGCTCGTGCTCGCGGGCGACCACATCTACAAGCAGGACTATTCGCTGATGCTGCTCGATCATGCGGCGCACGATGCCGGCTGCACCGTCGGCTGCATCGAGGTGCCGCGCGCCGAGGCGACCGCGTTCGGCGTGATGGCCGTCAGCGACGACCGCAAGGTCACCGCGTTCGTCGAGAAGCCGGCCGATCCGCCGCCGATGCCCGGCAACGACGAGATGTCGCTCGCGAGCATGGGCATCTACGTGTTCGACGCCGACTATCTGTACCAGCTGCTGGAAGCGGATCTCGAGAACCCCGATTCGAGCCACGATTTCGGCAAGGACATCATTCCGCGCGCGGTGGCCGAGGGCCGTGCGCTCGCGCACCCGTTCAGCCTTTCGTGCGTGCCCGCGGCGCGGCGCTTCCCGCCGTATTGGCGCGACGTCGGCACGGTGGACGCGTTCTGGGCCGCCAATCTCGATCTCGCATCGACCACGCCCGCGCTGAACATCTACGACAGCGAGTGGCCGATCTGGACCTATCAGGAGCAGCTGCCGCCCGCTAAATTCGTGCACGACCGCGACGGCGAGGCCGGCTATATTTTCAATACGCTGGTGTCGGGCGGCTGCATCATCGCAGGTTCGCACCTGTCGAATTCGCTGCTGTTCTCGAAGGTGCGCGTGCATTCGTTCTGCACGATCGACCAGGCCGTGATCCTGCCCGGCTGCGACATCGGGCGGCGTAGCCGCTTGAGCCGCGTCGTGATCGACCGGCGTTGCCGGATCCCGGACGGCACGGTGATCGGCGAAGACCCGGAACTCGATGCCGAGCGTTTCCACCGCACGCCGCAGGGAATCGTGCTCGTCACCAGTAAGATGCTGGAGAAGCTGTGATGCGCGGTCCCACGCATCTCCCCATTCGTCGGCCGCGGTCGTCCGGCCGCTAGGAAACAGGAGCGCTCATGCACGTGTTACATGTTTGCAGCGAAGTCTATCCGTTGTTGAAAACCGGCGGCCTGGCCGACGTCGCGGCCGCGCTGCCGCCCGCGCTCGACGCGCTCAGCGCCGACGCGCGCCTGCTCGTGCCGGGCTTTCCCGCGTTCCGCGAAGGCTTGGCCGAGCGCGAGCTCGTCGCCGAGCTGGGGCCGCGTTTCGGCGCGGCCGACGTGCGCGTCTATCGCGGCAGACTGCCGGGTACGTGCGTCGAAACATACATGATCGACGCGCCCGAACTCTACGACCGTCCCGGCGATCCGTACGCGGATGCCGCAAAGCATCCGTACGCCGACAACCACCGCCGCTTCGCGCTGCTCGGCTGGGTCGGCGCGCAGCTCGCGCAGGGACTCGATCCGGGCTGGCGCCCCGACGTCGTGCATAGCCACGATTGGCACGCGGCGCTCGCGCCGGCTTACCTGCGCGCGGCGGAGCAGGCTACCGGCAAGCGCCAGGCCGCGAGCGTACTGACGATCCACAATCTCGCATATCAAGGCCTGTTCCCGGCCTATCTGTTCGGCGAACTGGATTTGCCGCCCG
The DNA here is from genome assembly GCA_963512745.1 of uncultured Burkholderia sp. Classification (GTDB taxonomy): domain Bacteria; phylum Pseudomonadota; class Gammaproteobacteria; order Burkholderiales; family Burkholderiaceae; genus Burkholderia. The sequence goes on from CAUPOD010000287.1 coordinate 3,870, forward strand.
CGTTCTTCGACGTCAACGGCGCGGAGTTCTACGGCCAGCTCTCGTTCCTCAAAGCCGGCATCTATTTCGCCGACAAGATCACGACGGTCAGCCCGACCTACGCGCACGAAATCCAGGGCGAGGAGCAGGGCTGCGGGTTGAACGGTCTGCTGCGCCAGCGCGCGCGCGATTTATACGGAATCCTGAACGGTGTGGACGGCGCGGTGTGGAACCCGGCGACCGACGAACGGATCCCGGCACGCTATACGTCCGCCTCGCTCGCGGGCAAGGCCAAATGCAAGGCCGCGCTGCAACGCGAAATGGGCCTCGCCGTGCAGCCCGCGGCGCCGCTGATCGGCGTGGTGAGCCGTCTCACGGAGCAAAAGGGCCTGCATCTGCTGCTCGAGGCGCTGCCCGAACTGATGAACCGCGGCGGCCAGCTCGTGCTGCTCGGCAGCGGCGACGCGGAGCTCGAACCCGCCTTACGCCCCCCCCCCCCCCCGCCTCCCGACCATGACGCGGTCGAGATATTCTAATAACAGGAACATACGAACCTGTCTATAA